>NZ_CDRNDK010000001.1:0-65298 GCF_977012225.1 Planomonospora algeriensis
CCCGGAGCCTCCGGCGTGGGCCGGGCGGTCGCCGGGGCCCGCGGCCGGAGCCGTCCAGGACTCCGGGCCGGGGAGGCGGACGGTGAT
This sequence comes from Planomonospora algeriensis, assembly GCF_977012225.1. Taxonomy (NCBI): domain Bacteria; kingdom Bacillati; phylum Actinomycetota; class Actinomycetes; order Streptosporangiales; family Streptosporangiaceae; genus Planomonospora; species Planomonospora algeriensis. Next base: position 88 of record NZ_CDRNDK010000001.1, read on the forward strand.
CCAGCGGCGGACCCGGGAGGCCGGATGGAGGCGGAAGGCGGCCTCGGTGATGATCCCGAGCGTGCCGTACGAACCGGTGAAGAGCTTGCCCAGGTCGTAGCCCGCGACGTTCTTCACGACCTTCCCGCCGGACCGGGCGACCGTGCCGTCCGCGAGCACGACGGTGATCCCGATCAGCAGGTCGCGGGCGGTGCCGTAGCGGAGCCTGCGCGGTCCGGCGGCGGCCGTGGCGAGCGCGCCTCCGACGGTGGAGCCGCCGGAGGGGACGTCGAGTGCGAGCTCTTGGCCGGCGGCGGCGAGGACCCCGGCGAGGGCCTCCACGGTCACGCCCGCCTGCGTCCGCACGACGAGGTCGCCGGAGGCGTGCTCCAGGATCCCGTCCAGGCGGCGGGTGCCGACCAGCAGGTCGCAGCGCTCCGGCGGGCGCCCCCAGTGCAACCGGGTGCCGCCGCCGGTGGGGACGGCGGCCAGGTCGTGGGAGGCGCAGACGCGCATCAGCGCCGCGACCTCCTCGGTGCTCCCCGGCAGGGCCACCCAGCGGGGCGCGACCCCGGCGACGGCATCGCCGTGACCGGCCTCCCGGATCTCCGCGCCGGTCCCGCGCAGCGCCTTCAGCACCTCCGGCGCCGTCCCCGCGGCGCTCCCGTCTGCGGTGCTCTCACTCGCGGAGGCCCCGTCCGCGGCGCTCCCGCCCGCGGAGGCCCGGCGGGGGCCGCTCCCGTACGGCGCGCCCATCAGAACTGCTCCGCCCTGCCGGACTCCACCAGCGGATGCGCGCCCCTGCGGACGCCCGGCGCCTCGCCGCACAGGCGTGGGGTCGGAAAGACCTTGCCCGGGTTGGACAGGCCTCGGGGATCGAAGGCGCAGCGGACCAGTTGCATGGTGTCCAGATCGTCGTCGGTGAACATCTTCGGCATATATCGTGCCTTGTCCACGCCGACCCCGTGCTCACCGGTGATGGACCCGCCGTGCTCGACGCACAGGTCGAGGATCCTGCCCGAGACGGTCTCGGCCCGCTCGGCCGCGCCGGGCTCGGCGTCGTCGAAGAGCACCAGCGGGTGCAGGTTGCCGTCGCCGGCGTGGAAGACGTTGGCCACCCGGATGCCGTGCTCGGCCGAGAGCCGGTCGATGCTGGCCAGGACGTCCGGCAGCGCGGTTCGCGGAACCACGCCGTCCTGCACGATGTAGGCGGGGCTGATCCGGCCGACCGCGGCGAAGGCGGACCTGCGGCCCTTCCAGATCGCGTCCCGCTCCTCGGGGCCGGCGGCGGTCCGCAGCTCGAACGCGCCGCTCTCGCGGCAGACCCGCTCCACCTCGGCGGACCGGAGCGCCGTCTCGGCGGCCGGCCCGTCCAGCTCCACGATGAGGACCGCGCCCGCGCCGGCGGGATAGGCGCAGGCCACGGCCGCCTCGGCGGCCTCGATCGCCAGCGCGTCCATCATCTCGATCGCCGCCGGGACGATGCCGCCGCCGATGATCGCCGAGACGGCCCGCCCGCCCTGCTCGATGCTCCCGAACGCCGCCAGCAGCGTGGTCACGGCCTCCGGCGCGCGCAGCAGCCGCACGGTGACCTTGGTGGTGATCCCGAGCGTGCCCTCCGAGCCGACGAACGCGCCCAGCAGGTCGTAGCCCGGATCGTCGGCGTCCAGGGTGACGACGTCGCCGTCCGGGGTGACGATCTCCAGGGCCAGCACGTGGTTGACCGTGAAGCCGTACTTCAGGCAGTGGGCGCCGCCGGAGTTCTCCGCCACGTTCCCGCCGATCGTGCAGACCTGCCGGCTGGAGGGGTCGGGCGCGTAGTAGTAACCGTGCGGGCCGACCGCCTCGGTGATCGCCAGGTTGGTCACGCCGGGCTCCACCACGGCCCGCCGGTTCGGCAGGTCGACCTCCAGGACGCGCCGCATCCTGGAGGTGACGACCAGCACGCCGTCGGTCCGCGGGAGCGCGCCGCCGGACAGCCCGGTGCCCGCGCCCCGGGCCACGAACGGCACGCCGTACTCGTTGCAGATCCGCACCACGGCGGAGACCTGCCCGGTGGTCTCCGGGAGCACGACGATCCCGGGGACGGCCCGGTGGTGGGTCAGGCCGTCGCACTCGTAGGTGCGCAGCCGGACCGGATCGGTGATCACCGCACCCGGCGGCAGGACCGCCGCCAGCCGCCGGGCGGCCCTGTCGAGCACGGGGCCGAGCGCGGGTGTCACGCCTGTCGGGTCCGTCAACGCGCCCCCTCCGGCAGCCGTGGGACCGCGGTGGGATCCTCTCCGGACGAGGAGGATCCCACCGCCGGATCCCTCGTGTCACGGCATGCGGGCATATGCGGGCAGGGTGAGGAACTCGGCGAAGTCGTCGTCGAGGGCGACCTCCTTGAACAGCGCGGTGGCCTGGGCGTAGAGGGCCTCGTCGTAGCCCGGTTCGGTCTTGATCTTGGCGAGCTCCTCGTCGATGATCCGCTCGACGAGCTCCTTGGTGACCACGGCCCCGGTGTCGGCGAGCTCGATGTCGTTGTGGATCCACTGCCAGATCTGGGAGCGGGAGATCTCGGCGGTGGCGGCGTCCTCCATCAGGTTGTGGATCGCCACCGCGCCCAGGCCGCCCATCCAGGCGGCGAGGTAGCGCAGCGCCACGTCCACGTTGTTGCGCAGGCCGGCCTCGGTGATGTCGCCCGGGGTCTTGGAGACCGCGAGCAGGTCGGCGGCGGAGACGGAGACGTCCTCGCGGAGCCGCTCGATCTGGTTGGGGCGGTCGCCGAGCACGCCGTCGAAGACCTCGCGGCAGATCGGGACCAGGTCGGGGTGGGCGACCCAGGAGCCGTCGAAGCCGTCGCCGGACTCGCGGGTCTTGTCGGCGGTGACCTTCTCCAGGGCGACCTTGTTGACCTCGGGGTCGCGGCGGGAGGGGATGAAGGCGGCCATGCCGCCGATGGCGTGCGCGCCGCGCTTGTGGCAGGTGCGCACCAGCAGCTCGGTGTAGGCGCGCATGAACGGCGCGGTCATGGTCACCGCGTTCCGCTCGGGCAGCAGGAACTCCCGGCCCCGGGTCCGGAACTTCTTGATGACGCTGAACAGGTAGTCCCAGCGGCCCGCGTTGAGCCCGGCCGAGTGGTCGCGGAGCTCGTAGAGGATCTCCTCCATCTCGAACGCGGCCGGGTAGGTCTCGATCAGCACGGTCGCGCGGATCGTGCCCTGCGGGACGCCGAGCAGGTCCTGCGCCCGGACGAAGACGTCGTTCCAGAGGCGGGCCTCCAGGTGCGACTCCATCTTCGGCAGGTAGAAGTAGGGGCCCTTGCCCTTGGCGAGCTGCCGGGCGGCGCAGTGGAAGAAGTAGAGGCCGAAGTCGACGAGCGAGCCGGAGAACGGGGCGCCGTCGCAGGTGAGGTGCTTCTCCTCCAGGTGCCAGCCGCGCGGGCGGACCACGATGGTGGCCAGCTCCTCGTCGTGCTTGAGCGCGTAGCTCTTGCCACCGGTTTCGAAGTCGATGGTCCGGTCCAGCGCGTCCCGCAGGTTGAGCTGTCCGCTGACGGTGTTCTCCCAGGTGGGGGCGTTGGCGTCCTCGAAGTCCGCCAGCCAGACCTTGGCCCCGGAGTTCAGCGCGTTGATCGTCATCTTCCGGTCGACCGGGCCGGTGATCTCCACCCGGCGGTCCACCAGGCCGGGCGCGGGCGGAGCGACCTTCCACTCGGACTCGCGCACGTGCTTCGTCCGGGGAAGGAAGTCGAGGGTGCCTCCGGCCGACAGCTCCTCCTGCCGGGCCTGGCGGGCGGCCAGCAGTTCCAGGCGCCGGGCGCCGAACTCGCGCTGGAGGGCGGCGACGAAGGCCAGCGCCTCCGGCGTGAGGATCTGGTCGAACCGCTCCAGCATGGGGCCGGTGATCTCAACGCCGTCCATGAGCTTCCTTTCCGTCTGGTGGAAAACAACTTCTGAATTGTGGAATCGACGCTACTGGACGGTCACTTACGGGTCAAAGGCCGGGGTCCTCTCAGGGCCCCCTCCGGGGTCTCCCGGATGGGATCATGAGGTCGGCCGGGCCACAGTTGGATCAGTTCCCTCCGACGGAGAGGGTGCGGAACCGGTCGTGAGGGGGAGGCGGAGCGCCTCCCGGAAGTCGAGGATCAGGGTCATGAAGAAGAACATGCTGGCCGCGGGGGCGCTCTTGGGATCGGCGCTCGTGCTCTCCGGCTGCGGGATCGGCCTGGCCACTCAGCAGACCGCCGTCTCCTACGACGTGACCGACGAGGTGCTGGTGCTCTCCGTGGACGCGGAGGCCGGGGACATCGTGGTGAACGAGTCCGGCCGGAGCGGGATCAGCGTGACCGAGACCCTCCACTGGAGCAACGACAAGCCCAAGACGGAGCACTCCGTCGACGGCGGCACCCTCACGCTGAAGTACACCTGCCCGTCCGGGTTCAGCCTGGGGAGCTGCAGCGTCGACTACAAGGTCGAGATCCCGAAGGGGGTGCGGGTCCGGGTCGAGACCGGCGCGGGTGACATCACGCTGCGCTCCCTCACCGGCGAGGTGGAGGCCGGCAGCGGAGCCGGTGACATCGAGGCCGGCGGCCTGGCCGGCAAGGCGTTCACCGCCGACACGGGGGCCGGCGACGTCGAGGCGGAGTTCACCGCCGCACCCGACCGGGTCGTCGTGGAGACCGGCGCGGGCGACGCCACGGTACGGCTGCCGAAGGGCCCCTACCGGGTGGACCTCAGCAGCGGCGCCGGGGACGAGACGATCCAGGTCGAGCAGGACCCGTCCGCGACCCGCACCGTGAAGGTGTCGAGCGGCGCCGGGGACGCGAAGGTGCTGCCGGTCTGAGCCCCGTCCGCCCGGGTCCGGGTCCGGGTCCCGCGCGCCACCGCCGCGAGGAGGCGGTCGGCGTCACCGCCCGGCCGGGAGGGTCCGGATCCCGCCCGTCCGGGCGGGCGGCGGGGGATAACCAGGTGAGGACCGGACGTTCACGTGGCACCATCGGCGGGAAGACATCCGGGGCGTCCGGGCGTTGTCATAGGTGTCACGCCACAGGCGTCACAAGAAGACCGAACATCCGAACAGGAGCAACGACATAGACACTCGTGAGTCGCTGGACTTTGACCAGTTCGACGATCTGCCCGAAACCGGTGAGATGGACCTGGCCGAGCGCCAGGCGCTGCGCCGGGTGGCAGGGCTCTCCACCGAGCTCGAGGACGTCACCGAGGTCGAATACCGTCAGCTGCGGCTCGAGAGGGTCGTCCTGGTCGGTGTCTGGACCTCGGGCACGGTGACCGACGCCGAGAACTCCCTCCTGGAGCTCAAGTTCCTCGCGGAGACGGCGGGCTCGGAGGTGCTGGAGGGACTGATCCAGCGCCGTCAGAAGCCCGACACGGCGACCTACATCGGTTCCGGCAAGGCGCAGGAGCTGGCGGACATCGTGGCGGCCACCGGCGCCGACACCGTGGTCTGCGACGGTGAGCTGAGCCCCGGCCAGCTGCGGCAGCTGGAGGAGGTCGTCAAGGTCAAGGTCATCGACCGGACCATGCTGATCCTCGACATCTTCGCCCAGCACGCCAAGAGCAGGGAGGGCAAGGCGCAGGTCGAGCTCGCCCAGCTCAACTACCTCCTGCCGCGCCTGCGCGGCTGGGGCGGAAACCTGTCCCGCCAGGTCGGCGGCCGGGCCGCGGGCGGCGTCGGCATCGGCGGCCGCGGTCCCGGTGAGACCAAGATCGAGTTGGACCGCCGCCGCATCCGCGAGCGGATGGCCAAGCTCCGCCGCCAGATCGGCGAGATGACCACCGCGCGCGAGACCAAGCGCGCGCGGCGGGTGCAGCGCGAGGTCCCGGCCGTGGCCATCGCCGGCTACACCAACGCCGGGAAGTCCTCGCTGCTGAACCGGCTGACCGGCGCGGGCGTCCTGGTGGAGAACGCGCTGTTCGCCACCCTCGACCCGACCGTCCGCCGGGCCTACACCCCCGAGGGACGGCTGTTCACGCTGGCCGACACCGTCGGATTCGTCCGGCACCTGCCGCACCAGCTGGTCGAGGCCTTCCGCTCCACGCTGGAGGAGGTCGGCGACGCCGACCTGATCCTGCACGTGGTCGACGGTTCGCACCCCGACCCGGAGTCGCAGCTCGCCGCCGTGCGGGAGGTCTTCTCCGAGATCGAGGGCGCCGGGGACATCCCCGAGATCGTGGTCGTCAACAAGGCCGACGCGGCCGATCCGGTGGTGCTGGCTCAGCTGACCGCGCGGGAGAAGCACACCGTCGTCGTCTCGGCCCGCACCGGCGCCGGGATCGACGAGCTGAGGGCCGTGATCGAGCGCGAGCTGCCGCGCTTCGACCAGGAGGTCAGGATGCTCGTGCCGTACCAGCGCGGCGACCTGGTCTCCCGGGTCCACCAGGAGGGCGAGGTCCTCGACGTCGAGCACACCGAGGAGGGCACGATCCTGCACGCCAGGGTCCTGCCCGGTCTGTTCGCCGAGCTGGAGAGGACCGCCAAGCCGGTCGAGACCGTCTGAGGCGGCCGGAACGGCGCGGTGGCCGCCCGCAGGAGCGGCCCGTGAGCCGGGCCGGGGACGTACGGACGTCCCCGGCCCGGCTCCCGCACGTTCCGAGGGCGTTCAGGAGCCGTCCGGTCCGTCCGGGGCATCAGCAGATCCACCAGAGCGAGGTCCGGAGGGGCGGCGGCCATCGCCTCGGTCAGGCGGCGTGCGTACTGCAGCGCTTGTCATGATGTGCCCCATTTATGAAGCGGGGCCGGGAAGGGATCGCAGAGCTCATGGAGCGGGGCCGGGAGGAGGCTTGGGAGCGGTGCCGAAGTGTCGCCGACGCGGCCGGTCGTTATGTGAGATTAGAAGAGTATCGACTCTACGGGCAATGCCGGCGCTTGCGTGGCGAACCTGGATTGAGAAGAACTGACACTTCCTAAAAACCGTATATATCGCCATAAATCCGGCACTGGCCGGTCAAGGTTGGGGTTGCTACCATGGGGCAAACCTAACGAGATGTTAGGGCACAGGTCTGTTTGTCGCCCGATGTTACAGGTGGGGAACGAGTGATCTGAGCTGCGGAAACATGCTCGCTGTCGGCTGCGGGCGCGAGGCTGGCGAACCGGTGGCGGTTACGGCGAATCGGCCTTCTTCCCAATTAGCCTGTACAGCGGGCCAAGCTGTGAAATAACGTAACTGAACCGAAACCGCCGGATCATGACCCCGGCGCTACTGTCGCCGCACACACATGAGCGGATGAGAGCAGGAGACCCCCCAATGTCGTCCGGACTCGGAGCGGACCCGGTGGGCACCACGCCCGGCACCGGCCGGGCTCCCTTGTCGTCTCCGGAGACGCCCTCCGCTCCGGTGCCTTTCCCTGCGCACAAGGCGGTGATGCGATGACGGTCCGCCTGCTGACCAACATCGGCCGGCTCTGGACCGGCAACGACGTCTGCAGCAATGCCGCGATCCTCGTGCACAACGACCGCATCGCCTGGGTCGGCCGCGCCGCGGACCTGCCGCAGAGCGTCCCCGGCGTGGTGGACGACATCGTCGACGTCGACCACGTCGAGAACCTGGGCGGAGCGCTCGTCACGCCCGGCCTGATCGACGCCCACACCCATCCGGTCTACGCGGGCAACCGCTACGCGGAGATGGCCATGCGCTCGGGCGGCTCCACCCCGTCCGCGATCACCGCGGCCGGCGGGGGCATCGGCTCCACCGTCACGGTCACCCGCGGGACCGACCCGTGGACCCTGTGCAACGGCGTCCGCGAGCGCCTGCGCGAGTGGCTGCTCAGCGGCACCACCACGGTCGAGGCGAAGACCGGCTACCACCTCACCCGCGACGGCGAGCTCGCCGACGTGCGGCTCCTGCGCGAGCTGGAGAAGGAGCCGATGATGCCGCGCGTGCACGTCACGTTCCTCGCCGCGCACGTCGTCCCGCCGGAGTACTTCGGACGCCAGCGCGACTACGTCGAGGCCGTGGGAGCCTGGTGCGCCGACGCCGCCGCGGCCGGTGCCGACAGCGTGGACGTCTACTGCGACGAGGGCCATTTCACCACCGAAGAGGCCCGCTGGGTGCTCGCCTCGGGACGCAACGTCGGCCTGCTTCCCCGTGTCCACGCCGGCGCCTACAGCCGCCGCGGCGCGGTCCAGCTCGCCGCCGAACTCGGATGCGCCTCGGCGGACCTGCTCCACCACACCTCCGACGAGGACATCGCGCTCCTGTCCCGCTACGGGGTCCCCGCCGTGCTCTGTCCCGGCACCGCGCTCCAGCGCGGCAGCCTGCCCCCCGTGCGCCGGATGCTGGCCCAGGGGGTCACGGTGGCCCTCGGCAGCGACCACAACCCCGGGCACTGCGGCATCACCTCGATGTCCCTGGTCGTCAGCCTCGCGGTGGCGGCCTTCGGCATGAGCGTGGGCGACGCCCTGCGCGCCGCCACCCTGGGCGGAGCCACCGTTCTCGGAGCCCCCGACCGGGGCGTTCTGGCCCCTGGCCGGCTGGCCGACATCGTCCAGTGGGACGCGGACCACGAGGGCGCCTTCGCCTGGGCCTTCGGACTCAAGCCCCGGCGCGTCTGGCGGGGCGGCACCCCCGTCCAGTAGCACTCGGCACGGGGTTCCGCCCCGGCCCCCGATCCGGCGGCCCTCCGGTACGGAGCACCTCCCGCCCGCTCCACCCTCGATCATGCGGTCTGCTGCGGATAATCTCTGGGCATGCCACCATCGGTCGCCGTCGTCACCGACTCCACCGCGTACCTTCCTCCGGAGGAGGCCGCCGGGCTGGGGATCGTCGTGGTGCCGCTCCAGGTGGTCGTCGGGGGCAGGGCCTTCGACGACGCGGTGCGGGCGGACGGCGCGGGGACGGACGGCAGAGGGCCACGCGGTACGGAGGCGGACGATCCCGGCGCGGACGCCGCGATGGCGGACGGCGCTGCACCGGATGGTGCCGGAGCGGAGGGCGCCGGAGCGGGCAGGGGCGGGGGCGGAGCGGGCAGGGCTGAAACGAGCAGGGCTGAAACGAGCAGGGCTGAAACGAGCAGGGCTGAAACGAGCAGGGCGTTCTGGGAGCGGGCTCCGATCACGACCTCCCGGCCCGCGCCCCGGCGTTTCGCGGACGCCTACGCCAAGGCGGCCGCCGCCGGCGCCGAAGCCGTGGTCTCCATCCACCTGTCCGGGAAGATGTCGGGCACCGTCGAGGCGGCCAGGGCCGGCGCCGCCGACTCTCCGATCCCGGTGGAGGTCGTCGACAGCGGATCCGTCGCGATGGGACTCGGCTTCCCGGTCCTCGCCGCGGCGCAGGCCGCCGTGCGGGGGGCGACCGGCGCCGACGTGGCCGGAGCCGCGCGCCGCCGCATGGCGGAGACCCGCAGCTTCTTCTACCTCGACACCCTGGAGTACCTGCGCCGGGGGGGCCGCATCGGCGCGGCGGCGACCATGCTCGGCTCCGCTCTGATGATCAAGCCGCTGCTGCACATCGCCGACGGTGTGATCGCCCCCCTGGAGAAGGTGCGTACGGCGAACCGGGCCATCGCCCGCCTCGAGGACCTCGCGGTCCGGGCCGCTGCGGATGCCGGGCCGGTCGAGGTGGCCGTCCAGCACATCTCCTCCCTTCCCCGGGCCGAGGCGCTGGCCGTACGGCTCTCCGAGCGCCTCCCCGATCTCTTCAGGGTGGTCGTGGTCGAGGTCGGTGCGGTTCTCGGCGCCCACGCGGGACCGGGCATGCTCGGGGTGACGGTCTCCCCCCTCTCTCCGTGACGTTCCTCCACAGGGAGCCCGGGATCCAGTCCGTCGTCCACAGAACCGAGTTCGGCCAACGGTCCTGCGGAGGCGGCGGCCTAGCGTTCCGCACATGGGCACGGATCAGGACAGCGAGCGGTTCCGCGCGGAGTCACGGCTGCGGACGCTGACGGGTTTCCGCGGTTCCGCCATCCTGGGAACGGCCACGGGGCCCAGGGCGGATCCCGACCCCGCCGGCCGCACCGGCACCCCCGGCCATGCCGGTACCTTCGGCCATGCCGACGCCTTCGGCAGCCCCGGCGCCGCCGGCCGCGTCGACACCTTCGGCCGCGCCGACACCGTTGATTCCGACGACCGGGCACGTTCCGCGCCGGTCCCGCCCTCCTTCGAAGCACTCCGTACGGCCGTCGCCGCCCAGCGTCCCGCACTCGACCCCGGCCGCCCGGGGCTGAGAGTGCTGCTCCTGGTCGCCCTGGCGGCGGTCATCACCGGAGGCGTCTACGCCTGGCGGTCCCAGCCGGAGCCCGAACCCCTCGCTCCACCCGCGCCGACATCCGGCCCCTCCCTCACGGAGGCCGCCGTTCCCCGGCCGCTGCACTCGGCGGCCGTCGAGGTCACCGTCCACGTCACCGGGAAGGTCCGTCGTCCCGGTGTCGTCGTCCTGCCCGGCGGCTCACGAGTGGCCGACGCGGTCAAGGCCGCCGGAGGCGCGCGCGGAGGGTCCTCCTCGGGCTCCCTGAACCTCGCCCGCAGACTCGTCGACGGAGAGCAGATCGTCGTCGGCGCCCCGGGACGGGAGGCACCCGGAGCGGTCGTCCCCGCTCCTCCCGCCGATCCCGCGTCGATGATCGTCGATCTCAACGCCGCCACGCCGGAGCAGCTGGAGGAGCTGCCGGGTGTCGGAGAGGTGCTCGCCCGCCGCATCACCGAATACCGCGACGGCCACGGTGGATTCCGGAGCGTCGAGCAGCTCCGCGAGGTCAGCGGCATCGGTGAGAGGAAATACGCCGAGATGAAAGACAAGGTCCGTGTATGACCCCGCCCGGCTTCTCCCGCGCCTCTACGACCGGGGTCGGAGTCCATGCCGCCGGGCATGTTCGCACGCCCGTCCCCGGCTCCGGTTCTGGCCTCGGCTCCGCCCCCGTCCTCAGCCCCGGTCCCGGTCCCGGTCCCGCTCCCGGTCACCGTGGCGGGGACGCCGGCCTGGCAGGCTCGACGCACGCTCTCCGGCTCGTCCTGCCCGCCCTCGCCTCCTGGGCGGTCGCGCTCGTCCTCCTGGGTTGCCCGGCTCCGGCGGGTGCCGCGGTGAGCGTCGCCGCCGCGGTCGGTGCGCTGCTGGTCGCCGCACCGGTCCGCCTCGCCGGTGCGCGTCTGGTCAGGAAGGCGCCCGGCTCCTTGCCCGCAGGGAGGAACGCGGTGATCGCGGTGCTCGGTTGCGTGGCGGCGACGGCCGCGACCGTGGCCTTCCGGGTCCATGCCGCCGATACGGGACCGGTGGCGGACCTGGTGCGGAAGGGAGCCTCGGTGACGGCGGAAGCGGTGCTGACGGACGACCCCCGGGAGATGAGAGGACAGGCGTCGGTCTTCCGGCGGGAGAGCTTCGTCGTGCCCGCCAGGATCGAGGCGGTGACCACGGCCACGGGAAGGACGCGGGTGCGGGCTCCGGTGGTGCTGCTCACCTCGGGGAAGGAGTGGCGCCCCCTGCTGCCGAGCCAGCGGATCGAGATCCGGGGACGGTTCGGCCCGGCCGAGTCGGGAGAACTGCTCGCCGCAGTGGTCCTCGTCCGGGATCCGCCGAGGGTGCTGAGCGGACCGTCGGCGGTGCAGAACGTGGCCGGCGCGTTCCGGGCCGGCCTCCGAGCCGCCGCCGACGTGCTGCCACCGGACCGGCGCGGCCTGCTTCCCGGCTTGGTCGTGGGGGACGTGTCCCGGATGGACGAGAAGGTCAGGGCCGACTTCAAGGCCGCCGGGCTCAGCCACCTGACGGCGGTCAGCGGCGCCAACCTGGCCATCGTGGCCGGAGCCGCGGTGGCGCTGGCCCGGACGGCGGGCCTGCCGCTCGCCGCGAGAGCGGTGCTCGCCGTACTGGCGATGCTGGCCTTCGCAGTCATCGCCCGGCCCTCTCCCAGCGTGCTCCGCGCACTCCTCATGGGTTCCGCCGCCGCCCTGGCGCTCGGCACGGGCCGGTCCCGCGACGGCGTCGCGGCCCTGTCGGCGACCGTCCTCCTGCTGATCTTGTTCGACCCCGCGCTCGCCCGCTCGTACGGCTTCGCCCTGTCCGTGTGCGCCACCGGCGGCATCCTGCTGCTCGCCCCGCGCTGGCGTGACCGGATCTCGAGACGGACGCCCCGGCTCCCCCGATGGGCCGCCGAGGCGATCGCCGTGCCCGCCGCCGCACAGGCCGCCGTCACCCCGGTGCTCGTGCTCATGGCGGGACAGCTCGCCCCCGTCGCGATCCCCGCCAACCTCCTCGCGGGACCGGCTGTCGCTCCGGCCACCCTGCTCGGCTTCGCCGCCGCGCTGATCGCACCCGTACTGATGCCGGTGGCCCGGTTGCTGGTCCACCCGGCGGGGCTGGCGACAGGGTGGATCATTGAGGTGGCGGAGCGCGCGGCGGGGTTTCCCCTGGCGGTGGTGCCATGGCCGGCCGGTCTCACGGGGCTGGCCCTGCTGGCCGTCGCCGCACCGGTGGCCGTCCTGACGCTGAGGCGCCGGCGCATGCGGTGGATCACCGGTGCCCTGGTGGCGGGAGCGCTGGCGGCGGTCGTTCTCGTGGGACCGGTGGTGGCCCGCTGGCCGCCGCGGGACTGGCTGTTGGTGGTCTGCGACGTCGGCCAGGGGGACGCGTTGCTGGTCGCCGCAGGACGGGGCCGGGCGGTGGTCGTGGATGCGGGGCCGGATCCGGCGCAGGTGGACCGCTGTCTGCGTGACATGGAGGTCGAAGCGGTCCCGCTGGTCGTCCTGACCCACCCGCACTTCGACCATGTCGGCGGCCTGGGCGGCGTGTTCCGCGGGCGCAAGGTGGGCGCCGCGCTGCTCGGTCCCGGAGAGGAGGGGAGGGAGAGCGCGAGGCTGCGCGGCGACCTCGACCGCCGCGGGGTCACCCGGTGGACGGCCCGGCCGGGCATGCGCTGGCGCTTCGGACCGTCGGAGTTCACGGTCATCGGCCCGGTGGAAGGAGGAGGGGGCGCGCGTGGTGGAGGGGAGGGGACGGAGGTCAACAATGCCAGCGTCGTGATGCACGTGCGCTGGGCGGCAGGGACGGCGCTGCTCACCGGCGACATCGAGACCGAGGCCCAAGAGGATCTGCTCCGGCGGGGCCTCCCGCCCGCCGATGTCATCAAGATCCCGCACCACGGGTCCAGCGGCCATCACCCGGGCTTCTTCGCCGCCTCCGGCGCGCGTGCGGCGCTGATCAGCGTCGGGGCGGGCAACGGCTACGGTCATCCCGCCTCCGTGACCCTGGCTCGGCTGAACCGGCTGGGCATGCGGACCCACCGGACCGATCTGTCGGGAGATCTGGCGGTGGTGCTCCGTGACGGGGGTCTGGCGATCGTCCCCCGGGGACGCTGAGTCGCCCGGGGACGGGAGCCGGTGAGGGTGTCACGGGGAGGTCCTGGGGGGAGGTGCAGGACCTCGTCCGGGCGGGTGTCCGGGGAGGGCCAGGGCCCCGCTAGGCCGGAGTCCTGGCCGGGCGGCGGAACTCGGTGTTCACGTCGGCGGCGTAGACCGAGCGCTTGCACCGCGCACAGCGGTACATGATGGGGCCCTCGTCGAGGACCGTTCCGCAGCGCGGGCAGGTGTGACGGCGAATGGTGGACGTCATCATGGTTTTCACCTCCTCTGTCCTCATCTGATAGTGCCCCGAAGAGCCTGCACTCCGATTGCGAATGGCTTGCTGATTGCGATTCGGTCGCCGTCACGTGGCATGCTGCTCGGCATGGCGGCAACCGATCCAGCACCCGTGACCCTGGTGACCGGCGACGAGGAACTGCTGGCCGACCGCGCGGTGGGCGAGGTGATCGCGGCGGTCCGGGCGGCGGATCCGGGCGCCGAGGTCGTCGATCTGGTGGGCGGGAAGGTGGAATCAGGCGAGGTGACCCGCTTGACCTCGCCGTCGCTGTTCGGTGACCGGTCCGTGGTGGTCATCCGCTCGGCGCAGGACCTGGTGAAGGACGTCGTCTCCGAGATCGTCTCCTACGCCGCCGACCCCGCGGACGAGGCCGTACTGGTTCTCGTCCATCCCGGGGGGGTGAAGGGCAAAGCGCTGGTCGACGGGGTGAAGAAGGCCGGGGCCCGGGTGGTCACCGTCAGCAAGCTGACCAAGCCCGCCGAACGGCTGGCCTTCGTCAAGGCCGAGCTGAAGCGCGCGGGGCGGACCGTCAGCGGAGACGCGGCCGGAGCCCTGCTGGACGCGGTCGGCAACGACCTGCGGGAGCTCGCGGCGGCCTGCAGCCAGCTCGCCTTCGACACCCCGGGCAAGGCCATCGACGAGGCCGCCGTGGCCCGTTACCACCGGGGCCGGGCAGAGGTCAGCGGGTTCACCGTGGCCGACTCCGCCATCGCGGGCAGACTGGGTGACGCGCTCGAGCAGGTGCGGTGGGCGCTGGCCACGGGGACGGCCCCGGTGCTGCTGGTGAGCGCGCTGGCCAGGGGCCTGCGCTCGCTGGCCAAGGTGGGCGGAGCCCCGCGCAACCTGCGAGGTGGGCAGCTCGCCGCCCACCTCGGCATGCCGCCCTGGCAGGTCGGCCGGGTCCAGGAGCAGCTGAACGGCTGGGGGCCCGACGGCATCGCGCGCGCGCTCCAGGCGGTCGCCGCAGCGGACGAGCAGGTCAAGGGCGGCGGTGCGGACCCGGCCTACGCGCTGGAGCGGGCCGTCCAGACCATCGTGGCGAGCCGCAACGGCCGCTGACGGCCGTACCGTGATGCGCCAAGCAGCCGGGCCTCGTGCGAGGAGGCCGGGCCGCGATCAGGATTTCGGCGGTTCGTGTGAACCCGAGCGGGTCACACGGAGACCCGTCCGCTGCCGCTGCCGGAGCTCACGATCGGCTTGACGCTGGAGGAAGCCCCAGGCCCGGGAACGGCGGGGGCACGGGTTCGGGAGCGACTGGACGCGGAGCCGCGGAACGCCGAAGCGCCGCGCCCTCGAGGGGTGCGGCGCTTCGGTGGAGAACCGGGACTACTTGGCGGCCGTCAGGGTGGCGGCGCGCTGGGCGATCGCCGACTTGCGGTTGGCGGCCTGGTTCTTGTGGATGACGCCCTTGCTGGCGGCCTTGTCCAGCTGGCGGGAGGCGGCGCGCTGGAGCGCGATGGCCTCGTCGACGTTGCCCTGCTCGGCGGCCTCGCGGAACTTGCGGATCGCCGTCTTGAGGGACGACTTGACAGCCTTGTTACGCAGCCGGGCCTTCTCGTTCTGCCGGTTGCGCTTGATCTGGGACTTGATGTTCGCCACGAAGAAGCCTCGGTGATGTCGTCGGATGGGGCGCGCGGGCAGAGAGGGCGCGCCACACGCAGTTGAACAGGCTACCAACTGCCCAGGTGGTCGCTCAAATCGACGACCGGGGCAGAAGAATGCGTGTACAGCTTACCGCGCCGGTCTCAGGGCCGGTACCAGGAACGGGTGTATTCGGCCCAGTCCTCGTCGGTGGCGGCGAAGTCCACGTAGAGCGCCAGCCCGAACCTCTGGCGCGGCGTCCCGCGGTGGGTCAGCGCCAGCCGGGCGCCCTCGGCCGCCGCGGCGACGCTCTCGGCCGCGTCGCCCCAGGGGTAACCGTGGTCGTGGTAGGCGGGCGCGCCCAGCAGCAGGGTCTTGCCCTCGGGCACGAGCTCCAGGGCGGTCTCGCCCTGCTGCACGACGTAGCCGCCGTAGAGCGAGCCGAGCGGGAGGTAGGAGTCGTAGGTCATGATCGCCACCTGGTCGGTGCGGGCCACGACCTCGCCGAAGTAGTCCCGCATCCAGTACTTGTCGTGGCCGATGACGGCGCGGGAGGCCGGGCGGAGACCGGGAAGGGGTTCGATCTGCGGGGTCGAGGTGGACAGGACGCCGTCGCCGACGAGGGGGCGGGTCCTGTCCAGCAGGTCGAGGAAGTCCGCGTCACCGCTGGTGATCGGCTCGAAGTTGTAGTGCACGCCGTCGAACCCGGCGGCCATGACGTCCCGCGCGCCGTCGAGCACGCGCTGCCGGGCGGCAGGGTCCCCGAAGTCGAGTCTTCCGCCGTTGACCTTCTGCCCGAGCCAGGCGGAGACGCGGACGTCCGGCAGTTCGGCCCGCCACCATTTCAGGAGATCTCGTGCGTTGGGATATTTCGCGGGCGGGAGTTCCCCGTTGAAGTCGAACGGGCCGGCGTGGACGTAGACGTCCCGGATCCCGGTGCCGCGCAGCCGTACGGCCAAGGTCTTCACATCGGCCTCGGTCCTGCGGCCGTCCACCCAGGCGTGCCCCAGCCAGAGGGCGTCGTGACCGGTGCTCCGCGCCCAGGAGGCGGGCGTGCCGGCGAACTGGATCCAGAAGAAGGCCGCGGCCATCGAGGGGAGCGCCAGGAGGACGGCCGTCACCGCGGCGAACACGCGCAGGCAGCGCCGTACCGTGATCTTCTCCGTCAGCCGGAATTTCATCATCCGGACATGTCACCCTGACCCGCCCGTTCCGTCAACGAGCGGGAGGCGGCGGGAGTGGTGGGGCGGGCGGTACGGCGAGCGCCGGGGTGGGCGGCGCGGCGGGCGGTGAGGGAAGCGTGGCGGTGGAACGGCTCGCCCGGCGGCGTGAAGCCATCGCCCCTCTCGCTAAACTTGCTGGGAAGATAGCTGGATTTGCCAGCCCCTTGATCCACATCAATCCCGTCGAAACGGACACCGGTGCGTAATCAGCCTGGCCAGACCGATCCCGCGGTGATCCGCAACTTCTGCATCATCGCGCACATCGACCACGGCAAGTCGACGCTTGCCGACCGCATGCTGCAGATCACCGGCGTGGTCGACGACCGCTCCATGCGCGCCCAGTACCTCGACCGGATGGACATCGAGCGCGAGCGCGGCATCACCATCAAGTCCCAGGCGGTCCGGCTGCCGTGGAAGGTCGGCGAGACCGACCACGTCCTCAACATGATCGACACCCCGGGGCACGTGGACTTCACCTACGAGGTATCCCGGTCGCTGCAGGCGTGCGAGGGCGCGATCCTGCTGGTCGACGCGGCGCAGGGGATCGAGGCGCAGACGCTGGCCAACCTCTACCTGGCCATGAACGCCGACATGACGATCATCCCGGTGCTCAACAAGATCGACCTGCCCGCCGCCCAGCCGGAGAAGTACGCCGCGGAGATCGCGCACCTCATCGGCTGCGAGCCGGAGGACGTGCTGAAGGTCTCCGGCAAGACCGGCGTCGGCGTCCGCGAGCTCCTGGACCACGTGGTCGAGCGCGTCCCGGCGCCGGTCGGCGTGGCCGAGGCGCCCGCCCGAGCGTTGATCTTCGACTCGGTCTACGACACCTACCGTGGCGTCATCACCTACGTCCGGGTGATGGACGGCCACCTGGGCAAGCGCGAGCGCATCCTGATGATGTCCACCGCCGCGACCCACGAGACGCTGGAGATCGGCGTCATCTCGCCGGAGCCGAAGATCGCCGACCACGGTCTCGGCGTCGGCGAGGTGGGCTACCTGATCACCGGTGTGAAGGACGTCCGCCAGTCGCGCGTCGGCGACACCGTGACCTCCGTGGCGCGTCCCGCCGCAGAGGCGCTCGGCGGCTACGAGCACCCCAAGCCGATGGTCTTCTCCGGCCTCTACCCGGTCGACGGCGACGACTACCCGGAGTTGCGCGAGGCCCTCGACAAGCTCCAGCTCAACGACGCCGCCCTGGTCTACGAGCCCGAGACGTCGGCGGCGCTGGGCTTCGGCTTCCGCTGCGGCTTCCTCGGCCTGCTCCACATGGAGATCGTCCGTGAGCGCCTCGAGCGGGAGTTCAACCTCTCGCTCATCTCCACCGCGCCGAACGTGGTCTACCGGGTGATCATGGAGGACGGCAAGGAGGTCGTCGTCACCAACCCGTCGGAGTTCCCCACCGGCAAGGTGGACAAGGTCTTCGAGCCGATGGTGAAGTCGACCGTGCTGGTCCCCTCGGAGTTCATCGGCGCGATCATGGAGCTCTGCCAGAACCGGCGCGGCAACCTGCAGGGCATGGACTACCTGTCGGAGGACCGCGTCGAGATCCGCTACACCATGCCGCTCGGCGAGATCATCTTCGACTTCTTCGACCAGCTCAAGTCCCGCACGCGCGGTTACGCCTCGCTCGACTACGAGCCCTCCGGCGAGCAGGAGTCGGAGCTGGTCAAGGTCGACATCCTGCTGCAGGGCGAGGCCGTCGACGCCTTCAGCGCCATCGTGCACAAGGACAAGGCGTACGGCTACGGCGTCGAGATGGCCAAGAAGCTCCGCGAGCTGATCCCCAGACAGCAGTTCGAGGTGCCGATCCAGGCCGCCATCGGCGCCCGGGTCATCGCGCGCGAGAACATCCGGGCCATCCGCAAGGACGTCCTCGCCAAGTGCTACGGCGGCGACATCTCCCGTAAGCGCAAGCTGCTGGAGAAGCAGAAGGAGGGCAAGAAGCGGATGAAGATGGTCGGCAGGGTGGAGGTCCCCCAGGAGGCCTTCGTCGCCGCGCTGTCCACCGAGTCCTCGACCGACAAGCCCAAGAAGTAGGTCCCGGTAGGGGAGCAGGGGGCGGGCACCGGTCGGTGCCCGCCCCCTGTCTCTTCTCCCGCGGCCGTTCACGCCGCGGTCGACCTCCGGCGGGGCCCCCGCGTTCGTGGGCGCGGGCCCCGTGGAGCCGTCAGTGCGGGATCTCGCACAGGGCCGAGGCCCGGCGGTCCCGTGGAGCCGTCAGCGCAGGATCTTGTACAGGGCCGAGGTCAGCGAGCCCCGGGCGTCGTCCTGGTCGAGGGACCACATCATCGAGCCGCCGAGGCCCTTCAGGCGGATGTAGGCCGCCTTGGTGGCCACGGCCGCCGGGTCGTCGTAGGACCAGAACTCGTTGCCGTCGTAGAGCCACACCGCGCCTGTGCGCAGGTCGCGGTAGCGCTTGCCGGGCTTGTTCACCAGGTCCTTGTAGTCCTCGCTGCCCGCGGCCCACTTGCCCGGGGCGGGGCCGGTGGCGGTGCCGTACAGGCCGTTCCTGCCGCCGGTCACGCCGGTCCAGCCCTGGCCGTAGGCCGGGACGCCGACCACGAGCTTCCTGGCCGGGGCGCCGCGCGACAGGTAGTCGCGGACGGTCTGATCGACGCTGTAGCGCACCTCGTTCGGGTCGCGCCGGTCGGTGAGCAGGTTGCCGTGGTGGCCGGTACGGGTCTCCCAGGGGCCGTGCAGGTCGTAGCCCTGGACGGTGGCGAAGGTCAGGTTCCTGAACACCTCGCGGACCTCGAAGCCCGCGTCGATCTTCGCCGCGGCGGCGGGGAGGAAGGCGGTGATCTCGCTGCGCCGGTCGAACTCGTTCATCTGGCGGCGGAGCTCGGCCAGGAACAGGGTGAAGTTCCGCCTGTCCTCGGGGCGGATCACGTTGCCCTCGGCGCCGGAGGAGCCGGGCCACTCCCAGTCGAGGTCGATGCCGTCGAAGACGCCGGCTCCGGCGCCGGGCGCGGTGCCCGGCAGGTTGCCGCGCAGCCACAGGTCGATGCAGGAGGAGGCCAGCTTGGCGCGGCTCTCGGGGGTGAGGACGGCGTCGGAGAAGTACTTCGAGCCGGTCCAGCCGCCGAGCGAGATCAGCGCCTTGAGCCCGGGGTGCCTGGCCTTGAGCTTCTTGAGCTGGTTGAGGTTGCCGGCCAGGGCCTGGCCCTCGGCGTCGGCGACGCCGTCCACGCTCTGCTCGGCGGGGACCGGGCGCTGCCAGTCGGCCCAGGGGTCGGAGGAGTAGCACTCGCCCTGCTCGCTGACGAAGCCGAAGGCGTAGTTGATGTGGGTCAGCTTGGCGGCCGAGCCGCTGGTCTCGAGGTCCTTGACGTGGAAGTCGCGCCCGTAGACGCCCCACTGGATGAAGTAGCCGACCCGCTTGAAGCGGTCGCCGTGGCCGCCGGTCTCGGCCTGGGCGGGCGCGGGGGCGGCGGTCACGGCGAGGCCGGTGGCGAGCGCCGCCGTGAGCATGCGCCGGAGGAGTCTCTGCACGGGATTCTCCACAATGGTTCGGGGCAACTTATAGGAAACTTTCCTTTAAGTTTTCCCGGATCGTAGGCGCGGGCGATCTACGCGTCAACGGCTTGCCGCCGATTCGCCGCACAATGGTGCGCCCGCTCGCCGGAGACCGTGCCGCCGACGGCCTCTCCAGCCGTCCCGGGCACCGCGGCGGGGGCGGCAGACTTGGGAGGTGCCATCCACACTTCCCGACGGCGACCCCGTACCGGCCTCCGGAGAGCTGCCCGAGAGCGCGCTCGCCGGTCTCGGCACGCGGCCCTTCGGCTTCTACGTCCACGTGCCCTTCTGCGTGACCCGGTGCGGTTACTGCGACTTCAACACCTACACGGCGTCCGAGCTCGTCCCGGCGCCTCTCACGCGGACTACGCCGGCACCGCGATCGAGGAGGTACGGCGGGCGCGCGCGATCCTCGGCGAGGCCGCGCCGAGGGTCGAGACCGTGTTCTTCGGTGGTGGCACCCCCACCCTGCTGCCCGCCCGCGACCTGGTGCGGATCCTCGGCGCGATCGACGAGGAGTTCGGCCTGGCCCCGGGCGCCGAGGTGACCACCGAGGCCAACCCCGAGTCCGTCGATCCGGCCTACCTGGCCGGGTTGCGGCGCGGCGGGTTCACCCGGATGAGCTTCGGCATGCAGAGCGTCCGTGAGCACGTGCTCGCGGTGCTGGACCGGCGGCACACGCCGGCCGGGCGGCCCAGGCCGTACGGGAGGCCAGGGCCGAGGGGTTCGAGCACGTCAACCTGGATCTGATCTACAGCACGCCGGGGGAGAGCGACGACGACTGGAGGGCCTCGCTGGCCGCGGCGATCGAGGCCGGACCCGACCACGTGTCGGCGTACTCGCTGATCGTGGAGGAGGGCACCCGGCTCGCCGCCCGGATCCGGCGCGGAGAGCTGCCGATGCCCGACGACGACGTGGCCGCCGACCGCTACCTCATCGCCGAGGAGATGCTCACCGGGGCGGGGTTCGGCTGGTACGAGGTGTCGAACTGGGCGACCTCGCCGCAGGCGCGCTGCCGCCACAACCTGCTCTACTGGACCGGCGGCGACTGGTGGGGCGTCGGCCCCGGCGCGCACAGCCACGTCGGCGGCACCCGGTGGTGGAACGTCAAGCACCCGGCGGCCTACGCCGGACGGCTGGCCTCGGGGGTCTCGCCCGCGCACGCGCGGGAGGTGCTGGCGCCGGAGGACCGCGCGGTGGAGCGGCTGATGCTGGAGCTGCGGCTGGCCGACGGCTTCCCGCTGGCGGAGATCGACCGCCCCGTCGTGGTGGCCAGGGCGCTGGGCGGCGGCCTGCTGGAGACCGAGCCGTTCAAGCGGGGCCGCGCGGTGCTGACGCTCCGCGGCCGCCTGCTGGCCGACGCGCTGGTGCGCGATCTGGTCGGCTGATCCGCGGGCGGTCCGTCAGCTGACGAAGCGGATGGACATCGGGTAGCGGTAGCTCTCCCCGCGGTTGGCGGACACGGCGGCCAGGACCATGAAGACGACCGATCCGATCCAGATCAGGGGCAGCAGCAGGATGCCGATGAACGCGAACACCAGCACCCAGGCGACGACGTAGGCGACCATCAGGGTGAGCTGGAAGTTCAGCGCCTCGGCGGCCTGGTCCCGCACGTAGGGGGACTCGTCCCGCTTGACCAGGTACATCACCAGGGGGCCGAGGAATCCGGTGAGCAGGCCCAGCAGGTGGGAGACCATGGCCAGGGTGGTGTCGTCGGTGCCGGGACGCGGGCCGTACGACCCGTACTGCCCGTAGCGGCCGTACGGGTCGTACGGCCCGTACGGTTCGGGGGGAGCCGGGCGCGGGCCGGGCGTAGGGGTCATGGGAACCGTAAGGGCCGGGTGCCGCCTGGCCGTACGGGTCGTAGGGCGGGGGCTGGGGTCCGGGGTGGCCGCCGCCGTGGGCGCCGTGGCCGTACGGCGAGGCGGGAGGCGGCTGGTGGCCGTATCCCTCACCGGGCCGGGTGCGGTCGTCTCCTTCGGCCCCGTAGCGGGGCTCGCCGGGGTTCTCGCTCATGGACCCTCCTGGTGGGTCTTCGGGATCAGCCGGCCTCGTCGGGGGCCGTCACGAAGTCGATCAGCTCCTCGACCGGGCCGAGCAGCTCCGGCTCGAGGTCAGCATATGTCCCGACCGCCCCGAGGATCCGGCGCCAGGCGTCACCGGGTTCCAGGTTCCAGCCCAGGGCGGCGACGACGCCCTCCTTCCACGGCAGGCCGCGGGGCACGGACGGCCAGGCGGGGATGCCGAGCGCCGACGGCTTGACCGCTTGCCAGACGTCCACGAAGGGGTGGCCGACGACCAGCACGTGCGGGGAGGCGACCCGCTCGGCGATCCGGCTCTCCTTCGACCCGGCGACCAGGTGGTCGACGAGCACGCCCAGCCGGCGGCCCGGGCCGGGCGAGAACTCCTCGACGATCGCGGGCAGGTGGTCGACGCCCTCGAGGTACTCCACGACCACGCCCTCGACCCGCAGGTCGTGGCCCCAGACCCGCTCGACGAGCGCGGCGTCGTGCACGCCCTCGACGTAGATCCGGCTCTCCCGGGCGACGCGGGCGCGCAGCCCCTCCACCGCGATGGAGCCGGAGGCGCTGCGCCGGGGGGCCTTCGGAGCGGAGACGGGCCGCACCAGGGTGACGACCCGGCCCTCCAGCAGGAACGCGGCGGGCTCCAGCGGGAACACCCGCCGCCGCCCGAACCGGTCCTCCAGCGTGACGGCCTCCTTGTCGCAGGCGACCACCGCGCCGCAGAAGCCGCCCTCGGCGTCCTCCACGACGAGGTCGGGCTCCGCCGGGACCTGCGGGATCGTCCCCCTGCCCGGCCGCCGCCAGTCGCCCGCCAGCACGTCGCGCTCGTACATCGCCCCTCCTGCGTCCGTGTCGACGCATGGGACGCTAGCAGCGGACGGGGCGGGGCCGCGATCACCCGCGGTAGGGGCCGGTCGGTCCCCACACGGGGGCCGGGGCGGCCGCGAGCTTGCGGGCGCGGCTCCGCTTCACCAGCACCACGATGGTCACGACGATGGCGAGCAGGACGCCGAGGCCCGGGATCAGGAACAGGGCCACGACGCCGCCCACGAGGGCGTCGGCGGCCAGTTCGCGGCCCACGCCGAAGCGGGCCTGGCCCCCGTCCTCGACGGAGCAGGCGAGCTTGTACTCGCCCGCCTGGTCGACGCCGATCCGGAAGGCCAGCTCCCAGGGGATCCCGTCGCTGCCGGTGACGGTCGTCTGCACGAGCGAGTTCTCCAGCCGGCCCTGGGTCCCCTCCTGGAAACCGCACTGGAACTTGGTCCCCTGGGCCGCGGAGACGTAGAGGGCGGGGCTCTCGGCCGGGTCCAGCTCGACGGTGAAGACCTCGCCCGGTCCGTAGGAGGCCGGGGGCGCGGCGTCGTTGGCGAAGCTGAGGATGCCGCCGACGGAGATCGCGATGCCGGCGATCACGGAGACCACCGCGAGCAGCCAGGCGCCGACGATCCAGCCGACGCTCGGTCCCGCCTTCGCCTTCGGGGGCGGTGCCTGCGGGGCGCCGTAGCCGGGCGGGGCGTAGCCGTAGGAGGGGGCGCCGCCGTACGGCTGGGCGGCGGGGTGCTGCGCGGGGTTCTGGGGGGTGCCGGAAGGGGGGACGAAACCACCGGAGGGGTTTCCGAAATCGTGGGACATAAGACAAGTGTGGAGGTTGTCGCTTGTATCCGAATAGCAGTTGACTTGACGACCATGCGGACCCCGGTTGCGGACCGCGTCATCCCACCCTGCGGGCGGGAGCCGTACACTGGCACTCGGGAACACCGAGTGCCAGATCCGGTGTTCCCCGTTCGGGCGCGCAGGGTGCAGGCAGGGAGGTGAGCACGTTGGTCGATGACCGCAAGCTCGCGGTGCTTCGCGCCATCGTCGAGGACTTCGTGTCCACCAACGAACCGGTGGGCTCCAAGGCTCTGGTCGAGCGGCACAACCTGGGGGTGTCGCCCGCGACGATCCGCAACGACATGGCGGTGCTGGAGGAGCAGGGCTACATCGCCCAGCCGCACACCAGCGCCGGGCGGGTGCCCACGGACAAGGGCTACCGGCTGTTCGTCGACCGGCTCTCCCAGGTCAAGCCGCTGTCGGGGGCCGAGCGCCGGGCCATCGAGACGTTCCTGGCGGGCGCGGTGGACATCGACGACGTGGTGACGCGCACCGTGCGGCTGCTGGCGCAGCTCACCCGGCAGGTCGCCGTGGTGCAGTACCCGTCGCTGACCAGCTCCACGGTCCGGCACGTCGAACTGGTCCCGCTGAGCGAGCGCCGCCTGATGTTCGTGCTCATCACCAACACCGGCCGGGTCGAGCAGCGCGTGGTCGAACTGCCCGACGTGGTGGACGAGGGCCGGGTCGCGCACCTGCGCGCCGTGCTCAACGCCTGCCTGGACGGCTGCGGGCTCACCAGCGTCCCGGACAAGGTCGCCGACCTGCCCGAGCGGCTGCCGGCCGAGGACCGGCCGCTGGCGGCCACGGTCCTGTCGGTGCTCCTGGAGTCCCTGGTGGAGCGCCAGGAGGAGAAGATCGTCTTTGCGGGGGCCGCCAACCTCGCGGGGGCCGACTTCACCGTCGGCCTGCGCGACGTGCTGGAGGCGCTGGAGGAGCAGGTCGTGCTGATGCGCCTGCTCGGCGAGACCTCCGACCCGTCCACACTGACCGTGCGGATCGGTTCGGAGAACCCCTACACCGGACTGCAGGGGACGTCGATCGTCGCCGCCGGATACGGTTCGGGGGACAAGCAACTGGCCCGGCTCGGTGTGCTGGGACCGACACGAATGGACTACCCGGTCACGATGGGCGCGGTGCGCGCGGTGGCACGCTACGTCAGCCAGATCCTGGCTGCATCCTAAGAGGTCGACTAAGTGGCTAAGAGTGACTACTACGGCACCCTCGGGGTGCGCCGTGACGCCAGTGCGGAAGAGATCAAGAAGGCTTACCGCAGGCTGGCCCGTGAGCTGCACCCTGACGTGAACCCCGATCCCGCGACCCAGGAGCGGTTCAAGGAGATCACCCAGGCCTACGAGGTGCTGTCAGACCCGGGCAAACGGCAGATGTACGACCTGGGCGGCGACCCGTTCGGCGGGGCCGGCGGAGGCGCGGGTGCCGGCGGCTTCGGCGCGGGCTTCCCGTTCAGCGACATCATGGACGCCTTCTTCGGCACGGCCGCCGGGGGCGGCGGACGCGGCCCCCGCTCCCGGGCCCGCCGGGGGCGCAACGCCACCATCCGGGTCGAGCTCGACCTGAGCGAGTCGGCCTTCGGCACCACCCGCGAGCTGACCGTCGACACCGCCGTGCTCTGCGAGGTCTGCACCGGCTCCGGGGCCGCGGCCGGCACCCACCCCGACACCTGCGACATGTGCAACGGCCGGGGAGAGGTGTCCCAGGTCACCCGCTCCTTCCTGGGCCAGGTCATGACCTCCCGCCCCTGCCCCCAGTGCGGCGGGTTCGGCTCGATCATCCGCCACCCCTGCCAGGAGTGCTCCGGCGACGGCAGGGTCCGCACCCGGCGCACCATCAAGGTCCGCATCCCGGCCGGAGTGGAGGACGGCACCCACATCCAGCTCGCCGGCGAGGGCGAGATCGGTCCCGGCGGCGGCCCGCCCGGCGACCTGTTCCTGGAGATCGTCGAGCGCCCGCACGAGATCTTCGAACGGCGCGGCGACGACCTGCACTGCACCGTGCAGATCCCGATGACGGCGGCCGCGCTCGGCACGATCCTGACCGTGGAGACCCTCGACGGCGCCGAGGAGATCGACGTGCGGCCCGGGACCCAGTCCGGGCAGACCATCTCCCTGTACGGCAGGGGCGTCCAGCGCCTCAACGAGACCGGCCGCGGCGACCTGCTGATCCACGTGAACGTGGAGACGCCGTCCCGCCTCGACCCGGCCCAGGAGGAACTGCTGAAGGAACTGGCCCGGCTCCGCGGCGAGGAGCGGCCCCCCGGCAAGTTCGCCCCCGGCCAGCAGGGCTTCTTCTCGCGCCTGCGGGACGCGTTCAACGGCCGATGACCGCTCCCGTCTTCCTGGCGGACCCCGCGGACCTGGCCCTGCCCGAGTTCACGTTCGGCGGGCCGGAGGGACGCCACGCCGCGGCCGTACGGCGGCTGCGGGAGGGCGAGCGGCTCGACCTGACCGACGGGGCCGGCGCCGTGGCCGAGTGCGTGGTCCTGGCCTCGGGCAAGGACTCCCTCCGGGTGGAGGTGCTGCGCCGCTACGAGGTGCCCGAGCCCCGGCCGCGCCTGGTCGTGGTCCAGGGACTGCCCAAGGGCGAGCGCGGCGAGCTGGCCGTGGAGATGATGACGGAGGCGGGGGTCGACGTCATCGTGCCCTGGGCCGCGCTGCGCTGCGTCACCCGGTGGAAGGGCGAGCGGGAGGCCAAGTCCCTGGCGCGGTGGCGCTCCACCGCGCGGGAGGCGGGCAAGCAGTCGCGCCGCTTCCGGCTGCCCGAGGTGACCGCGCCGGCGGGCACGGCCGAGGTGGCCGCGCTGCTGTCGGCCGCGGCGCTGGGGATCGTGCTGCACGAGGAGGCCGAGGCGCGGCTCTCGGCGCTGGAGGCACCGGCCGACGGCGACATCGTCGTGGTGGTCGGGCCCGAGGGCGGGATCGCCGACGAGGAGCTCTCCGCCTTCCGGGCCGCGGGGGCCGCGACGGCACTGCTCGGGCCGACGGTCCTGCGGACCTCGACCGCCGGGGTCGCCGCCGCGGCGGTGCTCCAGTCCCGCGCCGGCCGCTGGTGACCCCGGTCCGTCCGGCCTAACCCCCGATGGGGGTCGGTGTGACCTGCTCCGACGGGAGCGGCGGCTCCGGCCGGGGCTCCTCCACCTGCTGGCAGCCGCCTGCGGGGCAGGGGCTCTCCGAGGGCGTCGCGGACTCCGAAGGCGTCGGGACCGGCGTCGCCGCCTCCTCGCACTCCGCCGGAGGCTCCGCCGGGACCGCCTCGGCGGTCGCCGTCGGGCAGGTGGGGGTGGGAGCGGGCGTGGACTCCCGGGTCGGCTCCGCGCTCGGCTGCGGAGGCGCGCTCGGAGTCGTCCGCCTGCTCTCCTCGGGAGCGGGCGGGGGCGGCGCGTCGGACCTGGTGACGGCGGGCGGGGCCTGCCCGCTCTTCGACGGCAGCGGCCGGGAGGTCCCGGACAGGTCGGTGTGGGTCGGAGCGACGGGCTTGACCTCTCCGGAGAAGGTGACCTGGGCCACCTGCTCCCGCAGGCCGGGGACCACCATGACGACGGAGGCCGCGACGAGCACGGCCCCCGCGACCGAGGCTCCGGCGCGCCACCAGGTCAGCCGCCGGAGCCCGCGTCGTTCGATGCGAGCGCGGATGATCTCCAGTCCGTCCGGGGAGGGAACGACCGAGTCCGCCTCCGCGCTGAGGGCACGGCGGAGCAGCTCGCCGTACTCGTCGGGGGAGTCGGTCATGACAGTTGCTCCAGTGAGGTTCGTAGGGCGGCCATGCCGCGAGCCGTGTGACTCTTGACCGCGCCTTTGCTGATGCCCATCGCGTCGGCGATCTGCGCCTCGGACAGGTCTCCGTAATAGCGCAGGACGAGCGCCTCCCGCTGGCGCGCGGGCAGCCCGCGCAGCGCCTCGATGACGGCTGACCGCTCCAGTTCGCCGATCGCGCCGTTCTCGGCGCTCGGCGCGTCGGGCAGGCCCTTGGGCGCGTACTTCTCGACGACCGCCCGGTGCCGGAGCACCGAACGTGATCGGTTGACGACCGACTGACGCAGGTAGGCCAGTGCCTTGTCGGTATCACGCAGTCTGCGCCAGGCACCATGAATGGCGACGAACGCGTCCTGCACGACCTCCTCCGCGGTTGCCATGTCGCGGACGAGCAGTACAGCGAGACGCACAAGGGACCGATAGTGCGCGCTGTAGAGCGCGGTAACGGCCATGTCGGCATCCCACCCGACGGGCACCGCCCCGAGCGACCTGTCGGCCACGAGGGTCTCGGTGGTCACATCAGTGGGACGCTCGGCCTTCCCAGGGGGTTTACGCTCTTCCGGTTCATTAGGGGGCATGACCCTGTCGTGTCCTCGCCAGGCGGCCTCGGGGGGCGGCTCGCAAACGTCTTCCGCCGCAAGTTTCGCACACCCGCCCCGTTCAGGTGGATCTTTCCCCGCCGCGGGGGCCGCCGGCGGCGGTCCGGGCCGCGGGGGGACCATCGCCGAGGCCCGGCGCGCGGGAGGACGACGCATGGGCGGGGCGAGGAGGAGGCGGCGATGCCGGCGGCGATAGGGTGCCGTCATGGTGAGTGAAGCCGACTGCCTGTTCTGCGGGATCGTCGCCGGGAGGATCCCGGCGGAGGTCGTCCACGAGACCGAGCGCACGCTGGCCTTCCGGGACGTCAATCCGCAGGCGCCGACCCACGTCCTGGTGATCCCCAAGGACCACTACCCGACCGCGGCGGCGCTGGCCGCCGCCGACCACGGGCTGGCCGACGACGTGCTCCAGGCCGCGCACGCGGTCGCCGAGCAGGAGGGCGTCGCGGACGCGGGCTACCGGCTGGTCTTCAACACCGGGCCCGCGGCCGGCCAGACCGTCTTCCATGTGCACGGGCACGTGATCGGCGGCCGGGACCTGACCTGGCCGCCCGGATAGGACGGGACGAAACGGGAAGGCGTGACCGCCTCCATCGCGGATACGATGACGGAGGGGGCGTCCCACGGGACACTCCCGCACATCCGCCGTCGACGTCTGGAGGCGAACAGGCCGCTAGGCCCGCCCATGTCCGAGTCAAACGATTCCAGCAGAACACCCTCTCCACGCTCGAAGGGTCCGAGCCGGGTCCAGGCGAAGGTGGTGATCCCGGACGACCACTCGATGCTCAGCATCCTGGGCTCGAGCGACGAGCTGCTGCGGGTCGTCGAGAACGCCTTCCGCGCGGACATCCACGTCCGGGGCAACGAGATCACCATCACCGGCAGCCCGGAGGAGAGCAGCATCGTGGTGCGGCTCTTCGAGGAACTGACCGAACTGGTCAGCGGAGGCGCCGAGCTGACGGCGGACGCGGTCGAACGGAGCATCGCGATGCTGCGGATGACCTCCGACCGGCCGGCGGAGGTGCTCTCCCTCGACATCATCTCCTCGCGGGGCCGGACCATCCGGCCGAAGACCGTGAACCAGAAGCGCTACGTCGACGCGATCGACAAGCACACCATCGTCTTCGGCATCGGCCCGGCCGGCACCGGCAAGACGTACCTCGCGATGGCCAAGGCCGTGCGGGCGCTGCAGGAGAAGAAGGTCAACCGGATCATCCTCACCCGCCCGGCGGTCGAGGCGGGCGAGCGGCTGGGCTTCCTGCCCGGCACGCTCTACGAGAAGATCGACCCCTACCTGCGCCCCCTCTACGACGCGCTGCACGACATGCTCGACCCGGATTCGATCCCCCGGCTGATGGCCGCGGGCACGATCGAGGTCGCGCCCCTGGCGTACATGCGCGGCCGCACGCTCAACGACGCCTTCATCATCCTGGACGAGGCGCAGAACACCTCGCCGGAGCAGATGAAGATGTTCCTGACGCGGCTGGGCTTCAACTCGAAGATCGTCGTGACCGGTGACGTGACCCAGGTCGACCTGCCGGGCGGCACGCAGAGCGGACTGAGGGTGGTGCAGGACATCCTCGACGGCATCTCCGACATCCACTTCTCCAGGCTGACCAGCGCCGACGTGGTCCGTCACAAGCTGGTGAGCGACATCGTGGACGCCTACGGGCGCTACGACGAGACCCTGCGGCAGAGCGCGCCGCAGGCGATCAAGGGCGCGGTCAAGCGCCCCAGGGGGAGACAGTGAGAGAGCGGAGCGGACGATCCGATGGGGTGCTCCGATGAGCATTGAGGTCAACAACGAGTCCGGCGTCGAGGTCGACGAGGGGCTGCTCGTGGCGCTGGCCGGGCACGTGCTGGAGAAGATGGGCATCAACCCGCTCGCCGAGCTGTCCATCCTGGTGGTGGACGAGGGCGCCATGTCCGAGCTGCACGAGCGGTGGATGGGGGAGCCCGGCCCGACCGACGTGCTGGCCTTCCCGATGGACGAGCTGCGTCCCGGTGGCGGCGCCGGAGCCCGGCAGGAGGGCGACGCCCCCGCCGACCCGGCGCTCCTGGGCGACGTGGTGCTCTGCCCCCAGGTGGCCGCCAAGCAGGGGGCCGAGGCCGGCCACGGCACCGAGGCGGAGCTGGAGCTGCTGTGCACGCACGGCATCCTCCACCTGCTCGGCTACGACCACGCCGAGCCCGAGGAGCACAAGGAGATGTTCGGCCTGCAGGGCGAGCTCCTCGAGTCGTGGCGGGAGGTGCGCCCCCAGCGGTGAACCTCGCCAACGGGTGGTTGCCCGCAGCCGTCGTCCTCGTCGTGGCCGGCGGCCTGATCGCCAGCGCGGAGACCGCGCTCACCCGCATCTCGCGGGTGCGCGCGGAGGAGTTCGTCCGGCAGGAGCGCCGGGGCGCGGTGCGCCTGCAGGCGATCGTCGCGGATCCGCCGCGCTACCTCAACCTCCTGCTGCTGCTCCGGCTGAGCTGCGAGCTGGTCGCCACGGTGATCGCCACGCTGCTCTTCATCGACTGGCTCGGCGACCAGGGCTGGGCCTACACCGCCGCGGCCGCCGTCATGGTCGTGATCAGCTACGTGATCGTCGGGGTCTCGCCGCGCACGCTGGGCCGCCAGCACGCCGAGCCGATCGCGCTCGCCGGCGCCCCCATCGTGTACGGCCTCACCCGGATCTTCGGGCCCCTCCCCAAGCTGCTCATCCTGCTGGGCAACGCGGTGACGCCGGGCAAGGGGTTCCGGGAGGGGCCGTTCACCTCCGAGGCCGAACTGCGCGACCTGGTCGATCTGGCCGAGCAGCGCAGGGTCATCGAGCCGGACGAGCGGGAGATGATCCACTCGGTCTTCGAGCTCGGCGACACCCTGGTGCGGGAGGTCATGGTGCCGCGCACCGACATGGTGTTCATCGAGCGCGGCAAGACGCTGAACCAGGCCCTCTCGCTCGCGCTGCGCAGCGGTTTCTCCCGCATCCCGGTGGTCGGCGAGAACGAGGACGACGTCATCGGCATCGTCTACCTCAAGGACATCGTCCGCCGGGTGCAGGACACCGGGGACGCGGGCCGCGCCGAGCCGGTGGAGTCGATCATGCGTCCGGCCACCTACGTGCCGGAGAGCAAGCCGATCGACCAGCTCCTCCGCGAGATGCAGGCCCGCCAGATCCACCAGGCCATCGTCATCGACGAGTACGGCGGGACGGCCGGCCTGGTCACCATCGAGGACGTCCTCGAGGAGATCGTCGGCGAGATCACCGACGAGTACGACCAGGAGACTCCCCCCGTCGAGCCGCTGGCCGACGGCTCGGTCCGGGTGACGGCCCGGCTCCCCGTCGGAGACCTGGCCGAGCTGTTCGACGTCGAACTGGACGTGGAGGACGTCGAGACGGTCGGCGGCCTGCTGGCGCACGCGCTGGGTCGCGTCCCGATCGCCGGTTCGGAGGCCGTGGTGGAAGGCCTCAGCCTGACCGCGGAGAGCCTCGCCGGACGGCGCAACAGGATCGGCACGGTCGTCGTCCGGCGGCTGGCGGAGACCGGCCAGGACGCGGTGGCGGCCTCCTCCGACCACGACTGAGGAGCCGCTCCGGGGACCCTCCGGGGCGGCCCCATCGGGCCGGTCGTGAACCCGCCGGTCGCGTGGTCCCGGCGCAGGACCCGTCGCGGGTCCCCGCCGGGCGGTGCGGTCCCGTCAAGCCCGCCGCAAGCGCCTTGCAAGCATGCCGGGCCATCGTTTCCCCGCGGCTCCCCCTCACCGGGGAGCCGGAGAGAAGGTCCGAGCGCCGGGGAGGGGTTCGCGGCGCGAAGGGCGGACTCTCGGGGGGAAGGGTGCGCACGGCCGCCGTCCGGCCGGGCGCCGCCCGACCTGGGGTGTCCTCGTCCGCGTTACGCGGACGAGGACACCCTTAGGTGTTTCCAGGTGATTGTCGTTTTTGTCGAACGGGAAGGAAGCGGATCGGCGGGGGCGACCACCCCGCGTGACATTCGGGGGAAGCCATGGGGCGGGGGATTCGGACTGCCGCCGTGCTTGCCGTCTGGGGGATCCTGGCCGGGTTCGGGCTCACGGCGGGGTGCGGCGCACCGGCGGTCGGCGGGGGCACGCGCACGGGCGGGCACACGGGCACCGGGACCGGTACGGCGGCGGACGGAGACGCCGATGCGGGCACGGAGACGGTGCTCCACCAGGGGACGGCGGCGACCGGCGCCGACCGGGCCCGGCTGAGAGGGCTGCTCCTGCAGGCGCACGACCTGCCCGAAGGGTTCTCCACCCGCCTCCGGGAGGGGTGGCGGTCCCCGTTCCACCCGGCCGCCGGCGACTGCCGCCGCGTGCTGGAGACCGCGGGGCACAGGCCCTCCGAAGGGACCCCGGACGTACGGGTGACCGCGACCTACTCCGGGGACGGGCTGGGCGAGCTGGCGGGGATCGGCCTGGAGAGCCACCCCGGCGAGGACGCCGAGCGTCGTTTCACCGCCCTGGCCGCGGCGCTGGACCGCTGCCGGGTCGTGGCCGCCCCCGCGACGGGCGCCGCGGCGGACCGGGAGACCCTGCTGACGGGATCGGGCCTGGCGATGGACGCGGTCGGGGACGACATGCGGGCCAGACGCCTGTACGGCAGGCTGAACGGCTACCCGTACGAGATGCACGTGGTCCTCATCCGCTCGGGGAGGATCCTGATGTCGCTGGTGCACGCCGGGATCTCGGACGTCGACGCCGGTCGCACCCAGCGGCTCGCGGGGTTCCTCGCCGCCCGGGCGGACGATCTGGCGGCGGACGGGGACGAGACCTGACCGGGTGCGCGGGGGCGCGGGGGCGCTGAATACCCTTGTGCCGTGAGTGAAGCGACCCTCGATCCCGAGGACAACAAGATCATCGTCCTGGCCCGTTCGGCCCGTGCCCGCAACGGCGCCGCCGAGGGCGCGGCCGTACGCGACGAGACCGGCCGGACCTACTCCTCGACCAACGTCGACCTGCCCTCGCTGACCCTGTCGGCGCTGCAGGTCGCGGTGGCCATGGCGGTCTCCAGCGGAGCCCGCGCCCTGGAGGCGGCGGCGCTGGTCACCGCGGGCGACGGACCGAGCGAGGCGGACACCAGGGCGGTTCGCGACCTGGGCGGTGAGACCCTGCTCGTGGCCGCCCCTGACGGCACCCTGGCGCCGGACTGAGCATCCTGGACGGGACCCTGCGCCGGAGCCGGGCGTCCTGACGGCGCCGCTGCGCCGGAGCCGGGCGTCCTGACGGCGCCGTGCGCCGGAGCCGGGCATCTCCCCGGCGGTGCTCCGGACCGGAGCCGGGCGGTCCCGGGGCACTCCACGAGGGCGTCCCGCGGCCCGCTCCGGAGGGCGGCGGAGGGGCGGTCCCGTCAGAGCGGGCCTCCGCATCGGGGACAATGGACGACGTGAGTTCCTCAGCTGCTGATTTCCGCGCGGGTTTCGCCTGCTTCGTCGGCCGGCCCAACGTCGGCAAGTCCACGCTGATGAACGCGTTGGTCGGCACCAAGGTGGCGATCACCTCGTCCAAGCCGCAGACCACCCGGCGCGTCATCCGGGGCATCGTGCACCGCCTGGACGCCCAGCTCATCATCGTCGACACCCCCGGGCTGCACCGGCCGCGCACGCTGCTCGGCGAGCGGCTGGACAGCCTGGTGCTGTCCACCCTCACCGAGGTCGACGTGATCGGGTTCTGCCTGCCCGCCAACGAGCCCATCGGCAAGGGCGATCGCTTCATCGCCGAGAAGCTCGCGGCGGTGAGGAAGACCCCGGTGGTCGCCGTGGTCACCAAGTGCGACCTGGCCACCCGCGAGCAGATCGCCGAGCAGCTGCTCGCGGTCTCCCGGCTCGCCGAGTTCGCGGAGATCGTCCCGGTCTCCGCGCAGGCGGGGGACCAGCTCGACGTGGTGAGCGACCTGCTGATCCGGCGGCTCCCCGAGAGCCCTCCGCTGTACGAGGGGGGACAGCTCACCGACGAGCCGGAGCAGGTCCTGGTCGGCGAGCTCATCCGGGAGGCCGCGCTGGAGGGAGTGCGGGACGAGTTGCCGCACTCGATCGCGGTCGTCGTCGACGAGATGCTGCCCCGCGAGGGCCGCGACGACCTGCTCGACATCTACGCGCACATGTTCGTCGAGCGCCCCTCCCAGAAGGCCATCGTGATCGGTCACAAGGGCACACGGCTGAAGGACGTCGGCAGCCGTGCCCGCAAGCAGATCGAGGCGCTGCTCGGCACCCGGGTCTACCTCGACCTGCGCATCAGCGTCGCCAAGGACTGGCAGCGCGACCCCAAGCAGCTGCGCCGTCTCGGCTTCTACGACTGACGGAGCCGGCGGCCGGAGGCCAGTGCGGCGACCGCGGACCCGGTCACCGCCAGCGCCGCGGCCAGGGCGACGAACCAGCCGTACTCCACGGTGGGCTCGACCCTCACCAGGTCGCCGATGGCGAACGAGGCGTCCGGCCCCCTGCCCTGCGGGTCGCTGAGGAAGACCAGCAGGACCGCGGTGGTGATCGCACCGGGCAGGGCCGCGAGGGCGGTGAAGGGCCGGTCGCCGCCCGCGACCCCGATGACCGCCGCCATGGCCCCGCCGACCAGCACGAGGATCCCGGACCAGTCGTCCACGCCCCGGACGCTCTCGCTCAGCGAGCCCAGGACGGCGATGTCGGCTCTGACCCCCGCCCACGGCAGGAACGCGGCCACCACCAGCAGGGCGCCCCCGGCGATCACCCCGATCGGCGCGATCCGGTTCGGGGAGGCGGGGGTCGCGAGATCGGCCATCGGCCAAGGGTAGTTTCACCGGGACGTCCGCGGCAGGCGCATCCCGCACATTCCCGCCGGGCTTCTTGTCCGCTCACGCGCAGCCGTCGCCCAGGATCCGGTCCTGCCCCGTCCCCGGCCCGGCCCAGGATCCGTCCCCGCCCCGATCCGGTCCCGTCCTGGTCCGGTCCCGCCCGGGCGGCCTTTCCCACGGGCAGTGGCGGCCGCCGCACTCGGCCTCAGCGGGCGGATACGCGGGACTCTCCCAGTTCCAGGCGCCGCCGCAGTTCCACGGTGTCGCGGCCCAGAGCCGTGACGAGGACTCCAGGCCCGGCCAGCGGCAGTACGGCCCAGCCCTCCCCGACGTCCGCGCCGCCCTGCCGTCCCGCGGGGGCGCGGTCCTTCCCGGGTGCGGCCCCGTTCTCTCCGGCGCGGTGGAGGCCGGACGGCGAGGGCCGGGCCGAGCCCGCGATCAAGGTTCCGCCCACGCAGCGGGCGTCTCCGTACACGGCGGGACCGCCGTCGACCGCCGGGTCGCCGACGGTGAGCTCCTGCCGGAGCAGCGGGCGTCCGTCGAGCACCGCGTCGAAGCGGGAGCGGCAGCGGCCGGACGGCTCGCCGTACCGGCCGAAGACGAGCTCCTCACGCCACAGGACCCCGGCGCCCGCCTCCAGCGCCAGCCGTACGACCATGCGGTGGCGGCAGCCCGCGGCGAGCACGACGGTGTTGCCCGCCGATGTCGTATCCGTTTCCGGACCGCGGTCTCCGGCCGCGTCGTGCACTCCGGCGCGGCCGGAGAGGCCCGCGGGAAGGACCCGGCGGTTTGATCACTTCTTGGTGACTGTTGCCGGTGGCGCGCGCGCCGCCATCGACGGCTGACGTACTCTGCCCCCAGATTTTCATGGAATCGGGGGGATTCGGATCCGGGGGGCGTCATGCGCATCAGAAGGACGAAACCGGAGCCCGACCCCGGAGCAGGACAGCCGGCCGCGCCGCCCCCGCCCGTGGAACCGCCGGAGCCCGTGGATTCTGTGGGTCCTGTGGGGCGGACGGGGTCCGGTGACGTCCTGCCGGGCGGGCGCGGACTGCGGCTCGCCGGGTGGCTCGCCGCCGTCGTGGCGGCGGTGGTCGTCGCGGGCTGGGCGATCTGGGAGACGGGACCGCCCACCGAGGCGGAGCTGCTGGAGCAGGCGGGCCTGAACGGCAGGCGGAGCCTGCTGGTCGGGGTGAAGGACGACACCCCCGGCATCGCGCTCCGCAAGCCGGACGGCACCTACGAGGGGTTCGACATCCAGATGGCCCTCATGATCGCCGCCGATCTCGGCTTCCGCGCGAGCGAGGTCGAGTTCCTGTCCATCGAGACCGAGGACCGGGCCCGGATGACGGCCAGGAACGCCGCGGGCCAGCACGTGAAGGTCGACCTCGTCGTGGCCACGTTCAGCGTGACGCCGGCCCGCAGCGCCAACCGCGCGATCGGGTTCTCCGCGCCCTACCTGGAGACCCAGCAGTCCGTCATCACCCGCAAGGGGCATCCCGACATCACCTCGCTCACGCAGCTCCGGGGCCGGAAGGTCTGCACGCTCGCCGCCTCGACCTCCGAGACCGAGATCGACAGGGCCGGGGCGGAGGTCACCCGGAAGAACCGCATCAGCGACTGCGTCACCGGCCTCAAGGCGAAGGAGTACGAGGCGGTCACGACCGACACCGCGATCCTCGCCGGGTTCGTGGCGCAAGAGCCCGGCCTGCTCGAACATCACGACATCGGCCTGGAGACCTCCGAGCAGTGGGCCGTCAACGCCGGGGCCAACGAGGCGCTGCGCACCCTCGTGAACCTCTCGCTGCACCGCTCGGTGACCGACCCGCAGGACATGCGCTGGGAGGAGGCCTACGAACGGTTCGTCGCCCCGATGCAGGCGCACAACCCCAAGGAGCAGATCGCCGGCCGTACCCAGCCCGCCGTGCCGGAACCCGACGTGCGGCGCTGGCCCTGGGAGCGGGGGATCCCTCAGCGGAACGCCGGATGAGCGGGACCGGGGAACCTCCGGCCCCCGGCGCGGCGGGGGACTCCCCTCCGAAGGGCGCGCCGGGGAACGCGCCGGGGGAGCCCTCTCCGAAGGGCGCGCCGGAAGACGCGCGGGGGGAGCGGCCGCCCTCCGGTGACTTCTGGGGAGGGACGCCCGCCGTCGGATTCGCCGAGCGCCCGGTGCCGCCCGGCGGGTTCCGCGGCCGCGGACCGGCGGGGTGGCCCGGGGGAGCGCGGGGCGGCAACCAGCAGTGGATGCTCGCGGTGCTGCCGGGCTTCCCGCTGGTCCTGCTCGTCGTGCGGTTGTGGTACGCCAGCCGGCAGGACACCCAGACGCTGCTCCTGCTGGTCCAGCACGTCAGCGCACTCGGTCTGCTCACCGCCGTGCTGCTGACCATCCTGTGGGTGCTGCCCGCCCTCGTGCTGGCGGCCCGCGCGCTCGGCGTGCTCTACCGGGTCAGCGCCGGGCGGTCGTCCTGGCTCTCGGTGGTGGCCGACCGGATCCCCGACTGGGTCGTGGTGATCTCCGTCGTGGTCGGCCTGGTGAGCTGGCAGCTCAGATTCCTGCCCACCCTCGCCATGCTCTCGCTGGCGGTGCTCGGGCTGAGCGTCAACGACCGCAGGCCCGGCCGGCGGGACCTGGTCGTCCTGCTCACACTGGTGCTGCCCGCCGTGGTGGGCGTCGGGCTCTACGCCTGGCTCGCTCCGGCCATCGGGCAGGCGTTCACCGAGGGGGACGTCGTCACCGCCGTGCTGCTCACGCTGCCGCCGGGCCTGTCGGTCCTGCTGACCGGTCCGATCCCGGCCCGTGCCGCGGCCGCGCTGACGTCCACCCTGGCCGTCGCCGTACTCGCGCTGACGCCGCTGTTCACCGCAGCCGTCGTCGTGCAGGCGCCGATCCTGCCGCTGATGGGGGTGGAGGTCGCCGTGAAGGGCGCCGACGAGGAGATCGCAGGGAAGGTGCTGCTCGGATACGTCATCGCGACCGACGACCGGGTCTCCACCTTCCTCGACCGCGACGGCACCGTGCGGTTCATCGCCAACGGGACGGTGGTCTCCCAGTTCCTCTGCCCGGATCTCGGTCAGATCCCCCGCAGCCGTGTCGCGCTGCACCGCTGGTACGTCGAGCACAGCGTGCTCGCCTGGTTCGCTCCCGATCCGCTGGAGAAGCCCAGCGACTCCCGCTGCCCGGGCCGTCCGACGGGGCGGGGCGACCGGGAGCGTCCGGGTCCCGGCGGCGGGACCGGGTGATCGGGCGCGCTCGCGGCGTCCGCCGCCGCGACGGGGCGAGGGGGCGGGGCGCGGTGGCCGGATCGCCGGTCCTACTGGCGGTACTCCTCGACCTCGTCGACCGGGCGCGGCTCCGCCGCGTTGGGGTCCTCCCCGAACTCCCGGTGAGCCCGGCGCTGCCTGAGCAGGTCCCACGCCTGGTCGAGGGCCTCCTCGATGGATCTGATCCGGTGGTTCTCCTCATGGGAGGAGATGGAACCGGACGCCAGTAGCGAACGGAGGTCGCGTTCCTCGGCGATGAGGTGGTTGATGTGGGCGAGAATGTCGACGTCCTTCATTGCGGACCCTCCCTTTCTGCGCTCCTTTCGGACTGTATCCGACGGGCGCCGCCGTACTCGGCGGCAGGCGGGAGCGGGCACCGGTCCGGCCCGGGAGCGGCGGCGGGCGCGGGGCATCCGGATGCCCGAACGGTCACCTCTCCGGGCGTCCACTGCGGCGTCCGGCTGTCCGGCTGTTCGGGCGTCCGGGCGTCCGGCTGTTCGGGATGTGAGATCGGCGTCCGGGGATTTGGAACCGTCTGTTAACGTGGCATGCATGCTGCGCGGGCTGCTTCTTAGCTGCCGCGGCGAGGGCCTGTAACAGGCCGGCTCCCTCGTCGCGGAGCGAGCCATGCGTGTCGGCCGTGATCGTCTTTCCAGTCGAGGAGCCGAAGCGATATGTATCCGCAGCAGCCCAGCCCCATGCCGTTCCAGCGCTACCAGCCCTTTGAGCCGGTGCGCCTGCCCGACCGCACCTGGCCCGACAAGGTCATCGACAAGGCGCCCCGGTGGTGCGCGGTGGACCTGCGGGACGGCAACCAGGCGCTGATCGACCCCATGGACGCCCACCGGAAGCTCAAGATGTTCGAGCTGCTGGTACGGATGGGCTACAAGGAGATCGAGGTGGGCTTCCCGGCCGCCTCGCAGACCGACTTCGACTTCGTCCGGCAGATCATCGAAGAGGGCCGGATCCCCGAGGACGTGGTGATCCAGGTCCTGACCCAGGCCCGGCCCGAGCTGATCGAGCGGACCTTCGAGGCGATCCAGGGCGCGAAGTCGGCCATCGTCCACCTGTACAACTCGACCTCCACGCTGCAGCGCCGGGTCGTCTTCGGCGCCGACCGCGAGGGCATCACCGCCATCGCCGTCGAGGGCGCCAAGCTCTGCAAGAAGCTGGCGGACGCCTCCGACGTGGACGTCTACTTCCAGTACTCCCCGGAGTCCTTCACCGGGACCGAGCTGGAGTACGCCGTGGAGGTGTGTGACGCCGTCAACGAGGTCTGGCAGCCGACCCCGGAGCGCAAGGTCATCGTCAACCTGCCCGCCACCGTCGAGATGGCCACGCCGAACGTCTACGCCGACCAGATCGAGTGGATGCACCGCAACCTGGCCCACCGCGACTCGATCATCCTGTCCCTGCACCCGCACAACGACCGGGGCACGGCCGTCGCCGCCGCCGAGCTGGGCTACCAGGCCGGGGCCGACCGGATCGAGGGCTGCCTGTTCGGCAACGGTGAGCGCACCGGCAACGTCTGCCTGGTCACCCTGGGCATGAACCTGTTCTCCCAGGGGATCGACCCCGAGGTCGACATCTCCGACATCGATGAGATCCGCCGCGTCGTGGAGTACTGCAACCAGCTGCCCGTCCACCCGCGCCACCCGTGGGGCGGCGAGCTGGTCTACACGGCCTTCTCCGGCTCCCACCAGGACGCCATCAAGAAGGGCTTCGAGCACCTGGAGCGCGACGCGGCCGCGGCTGGCGTGCCAGTGGACGAGTACACCTGGGCGGTGCCGTACCTGCCGATCGACCCCAAGGACATCGGCCGCAGCTACGAGGCCGTGATCCGGGTCAACAGCCAGTCCGGCAAGGGCGGCGTCGCCTACATCATGAAGGCCGACCACCACCTGGACCTGCCGCGCCGGCTGCAGATCGAGTTCTCCCGGGTGGTGCAGGCCCGCACCGACGCCGAGGGCGGCGAGGTCACCCCGGCGGCGATGTGGGAGGCCTTCGCCGACGAGTACCTGCCGAACCAGGCCAGTCCGTGGGGCCGCTTCGGCCTGCTGGCCCACCGCAACGCCTCCGGCTCCGACGGCAAGGACGTCATCGGCGCCGACCTGCGGGTGGCGGGGGAGATCCGCGAGGTCGAGGGCGTCGGGAACGGCCCCATCTCCGCCTTCTGCGACGCGCTGTCCGGCATCGGGGTGAAGGTCCGCGTGCTCGACTACGCCGAGCACGCGATGAGCGCCGGCAGCGACGCCAAGGCCGCCTCCTACGTCGAGTGCGAGGTCGGCGACCAGATCCTGTGGGGGGTCGGCATCGACGCCAACACCACCACCGCCTCCCTGAAGGCGATCATCTCCGCGGTCAACCGCGCCACCCGCTGACCTCTGCGGCTCTCCTCCGGCGGGGCCTGTACGGCTTCCGCGGGCGGATCCCCGCGGTTCCCGTCCGGACCCGGCACGACCTGCCGGGTCCGGCGCCCCCGCTCGCGCCCATGAGGCCCGCGTCGTCTTCCCGGCCGCGCTCACCGCGAAATCCACGCGGAGCGCGGCCGAGTCGTCTCCGGCCCCGATCACCCGGTCTCCGCCCCCGGCCTACTTCCCCGGAGTCAGGCGTACGGCTCGCCGGTGCGCCGGGAGGCGGGCGCGTACCGGCCCGGCGGGCTGCGGGCCGGATCGGCCGCCGGTCGGCGGCGCACCCGCCGTGGCCTGTTCTTTACCCGCCGTACCGTGGGAGGAGGTGTCGATTCCGGGATGAGCGGCATACCTACCTGGACCCGCGGTGGCGGACCGGTGAGGGAACGAGGCCATGAGAGAGATACCGGATCAACCGGGTGAGGTCGAGCGGCTGGCCGAGCTGGAGTCACTGGGGGCTCTGGACGTGCTGGTCGAGCCGATCTTCCAGGCGATCGCCGAGCTGGCCTCCCATGTCTGCCAGACGCCGATCGCGCTGGTCAACCTGCTGGGCACCGGACGGCAGTACTTCAAGGGCCGGGTCGGCACCACCTCCGCCGACATGGACCGGAGAGTCGGGTTCTGCCCCTACACCATCGCCGCCTGCCAGTTGCTGGAGGTGCCCGACGCCCAGTCGGACGTACGTTTCCGCGACGATCCGGCGGTGGTCGGGGAGCCGTACGTGCGCTTCTACGCCGGTGCGCCGATGATCAGCGATCGTGACGTCGCGCTGGGGGTGGTGTGCGTGTTCGACCACCGCCCGCGCCGGTTGACCGCCGAGCACCGCCGGGCGCTGGAGACGCTGGCCGCCTGCGCGGTCGGCATGCTGGAACTGCACCACCACGCCGGCCAGACCGAAGAGGTCGCCATCCGGTTGAACCGGCTGGAGGGAATGAAACAGCAGTTCCTGCGCAACATCAACCACGAGTTGCGCACCCCCTTGACCTCGATCCGCTCCTACCTGGAGCTTCTGCGGGCGGGTGGTCTGGAACAGGCCACACAGGAGCGCTTCCTCCAGGTCATCGAGCGCAGCGGTGACCGCATGCTGCATCTGATCGACACACTGCTGCTGATGGCGAGCCTGAGCGCGTGCAGCGCGCCTTTCAGTCCCGGCCGGGTCGACCTGGCCGGGCTGGCCCGTCAGGCGGTGGGGCAGATCGCCCCCGCGGCCCGGCTCAAGGACCAGAGGGTGAACCTGAGCGCCCCGCAGCGGATGGACGCGTGGGCCGATGCCGAGCAGCTGCAGATCGCGTTGATGCAGGTACTGGACAACGCGGTGAAGTTCACCCCGCTAGGCGGGGCGATCGAAGTGTCGGTCCTGGACGCTCCCGTCCCGCGAATAGAGATCCACGACACCGGTGCCGGCATCGGCGCCGAGGATCTGCCGCACGTCTTCGAGGGGTTCTACCGCGGCACGCAGGCCGAACGGCAGGCCGCCGCCGGCACCGGGGTCGGTCTGTCCATCGTCGAGAAGATCATGGAGATGCACGGCGGCAGCGTGCGGATGGAGAGCCGGCTGCACCATGGCGCGTGCATCCATCTCATCCTGCCGGTGTCGTCCGAGCCTCCGGCGGCGGAGCCTTCCCTTCGCGGTCCGCCCGGTGGTCGGTGACCGTGTGCTCCCGGGGCGTGCCCCGGGAGCACACGGTCACGCCGCCGTCGGCAGGCCGCGGTCGAGACCGGTGATGCGCAGGATTCGGGACATGTGCGGGCGAGGCGCGGTCAGGATGAGGATGGCGCCCAGTTCCCGGGCGCGGTGCTGGACACCGACCAGGACCGACAGTCCGGAGGCGTCGCAGAACGACACCTCCGACAGGTCCAGGACGAGCGGGCCTGTGCTGTGGCGCAGGGCGTCCAGCAACCGCTCGCGGAGCGCCCCGGCGGTGAGGATGTCGATCTCACCGGACAGGCGGACGGTGGTGGGGGCCGATGGGCGGGTCGCACCGGACGGGCGGGTGCCGGCGGCGGTCACGGGGTTCTCCGATCGGTGAGGTGCCCGCCTTCGTTCTCCCAGCCGGCCGGGCCGTCCTCGTCCGGTGCGCCGGCACCCGGTGCGGTGGAGCGTCGCGAGAGGTCGAGGACGTCCGCCGGTCCGAGGCCGGCGATGCCCGCGGCCGCGAGTGCGAGTGCGGCCGTGGCGGGGCCTTCCGCGGTGCGCGGCGCGATGACCAGCAGGGTGACGGGCTCGGCGTCCGCGAGGATGAGCGTGACCAGATACGGCCGGGTGCTGCGGAACCAGCCCACCTTGATCTGGCGGCCCCGGGCCGGGATGCGGCGCGGGATGTGCTCCCAGGCGTCCGGATGCAGGCCGACGCGCAGGGTGGTGCGCCCGAGCCGCTGGTCGATGGCGGAGATGAGCCCGGGCAGTTCGGCGGCGGCGTCGCGGGAGTACGGCCACCAGGCCCCGTCCAGGGCGTCCCGCCTGCCGAGCACGGGATCCAGGCTGATGCGGACCGTGGAGTGGACGGCGGGAACCGCGTCGGCGGTGGGACTGAGCGGTGTGAGATGCGAGAGAATCGTGGGCGTCATGGTCGCCTGGCCTGTCCGGGCCCTTGATCAGGCCGAAAGCGGTCTATCGCCGCGGGCGACGCCGACTTGAGTGCCGGCGCGCGAGATGTCCTCGGTGAATTCCACTCTACTCTGCTTCAAGGGGATTTTTCGGTTTGCCGATGCCGGAAAGGGGCGGGCGGGGATTCAGCGGAGCGGGATACGCTCACCCGCGACCGGCGGCCGACCGGGAGGTGCCCGCTCACCCGTGATCCGGGTCGGCGCTCCCGGATCGGACGGGCAGTCCCAGGAGCGCGGCGTGGTAGCGCATGGCGTGGTCGAAGGCCGGGGCGGGATCGAGGATCGTGTTGGCGAACTGGCCGAACAGCTCGAAGCCGACCCAGCCGAACAGTCCGGTCCAGGCGGTCAGCGCCCGGGCGACCACCTCGTCGGGGACGTCGGGCATGAGCTCCCGCACCCGCGCCGCGTCCCGGCCGAACGAGGCGGGGACGGGCGGGCAGAGGTCCGGCGGGTTCAGGGCCCCGGCCCGGTGGGCGTCGGAGACGATGCGGCCGTAGACGACGGTGTCGCGGATCGCCGCGGCGATGGTGTCCGCCGGGGCCTTGTAGCCGGGCACGGGCGAGCCGTACAGCAGGGCGTACTCGTGCGGGTGCGCCA
This sequence comes from Planomonospora algeriensis, assembly GCF_977012225.1. Taxonomy (NCBI): domain Bacteria; kingdom Bacillati; phylum Actinomycetota; class Actinomycetes; order Streptosporangiales; family Streptosporangiaceae; genus Planomonospora; species Planomonospora algeriensis. The sequence continues at coordinate 43,640 of NZ_CDRNDK010000001.1, forward strand.
GCGCCCAGTCCCGTACGGCACGGCAGACGGCCAGCCACCGGCCGGTGTGGTCACCGGGGGGGCAGGCCGCGTCGGCGTCCTCCACGGCCTGGCCGAGGGCGTTGTAGCCGTCGATGATCAGGGCCGTGAGCAGGTCGTCCCGCGAGGGGAAGTAGCGGTAGATCGCCGAGGAGACCATGCCCATCTCGCGGGCCACCGCGCGCAGCGAGAGCCCCGCCGCGCCGTCGACGGCCAGCTGCCTGCGGGCGATGTCGGTGATCTCGCGGGTCAGCTCGGCCCGGACCCGCTCGCGTGCTGTACGGCCTGCGCTCATGGGATCGACCGTACCAGAGCGCTGAAAGAGAACGAGAGCGCCGCTCTTGACTATCCGTGCTCCATTGAGAGAGCATTGCTCTCAGAACGGAACGGCAATCCGAAAAGGAGCTCCCATGCTCGGCCTGGCCGGTCGGAGCGCCCCGGCGATCACCTTCGCCGCCGTCTTCGCCGTCGACGCCGTTCTCCGGCTCGTCTGGCAGCAGTGAGAGCCGGTCCGGAAAACCAGTGGAAGGGAAGATCGAGATGGGTAAGCACGTCGTCGTGGGAGCGGGGCAGGTCGGCTCAGAGGTGGCCCGGCTGCTGGCCGAGGACGGGCACGAGGTCGTCCTCGTCAGCCGGTCCGGCTCGGGCCCGGACCTGCCGGGCATCCGCAAGGAGGCGGCCGACGCGGCCGCCCGCGAGCGGCTGACCCGGCTGGCCGCGGGCGCCGAGGCGCTGTACAACTGCGTCAACCCGCCCTACCCCCGCTGGGCGCAGGACTGGCCGCCGATGGCGGGATCGATGCTGGCCGCCGCCGAGGCCACCGGTGCGGGCTACGTGATCCTCGGCAACCTTTACGTCTACACGGCCCCCGACCGGCCCATGAAGGAGAGCGACCCGCTCGCCCCGCCCAGCGCCAAGGGCGCCGTCCGGGTCCGCATGTGGCAGGACGCGCTGGCCGCGCACGAGGCGGGCCGGGTCCGGGTGACGGAGATCCGCGGCTCGGACTACTTCGGCCCCGGCTGCCGGGACCAGTCGCACCTGGGGGACAGGTTCGTCCCGAGGCTGCTGGCGGGCAGGCCCGTGCGCCACATCGGCGACCCCGACCAGCCGCACAGCTGGACCTACGTGCCCGACGTGGCCCGGGCCCTGGTGACCGCCGCGGCCGACGACCGGTCCTGGGGCCGCGCCTGGCACGTCCCCACCGGCCCGGCGATGACCTACCGGGCCGTGGCCGAGCGGCTGTGCGAGCTGGCGGGCGTCCCCGGCCCGGCGGTCAAGTCCATGCCGCACTGGCTCGTCCGGACGGCCGGCGTCTTCTCGCCCGTGCTCGGCGAACTGGAGGAGCTGCGCTACCAGTTCGTCCGGCCCTTCGTGCTCGACTCCACCGACTTCCAGACCGCCTTCGGCATGGCGCCCACCCCGGTGGACGAGGCGCTGACCGCAACGATCGCGTGGTGGCGCGACCGCCTGGCCGCGGCGGCGTGATCCGCGGGGCTATCCGGCGGAGGGGCGGCCGGTCGCCTTGCGGACGATCTCCTCGCAGAGCGCGTGGGTGGCCAGGGCGTCGTCCGCCCGGACCACCCGGCCGGTCCGGACCGCGTCGAGGAAGTCCAGGCAGGCCTGCTCGATTCCGCGCTGCCGGGCGACCGGGATCCAGTCGGCGCGCCGGGTGAGGGTCTCGCCGCCCGCGTGGTCGACCACGTCGCCGAGGTTGACCACCCGGCGCTTGACGCCGCCGCCCATGACCTCGCAGGTCTCCTCCGCGGTCCCGCTCACCCGGTTCATGACGCCGATCGCGGTGAACCCGTCACCGGACAGCTCCAGCACCACGTGCTCCAGCAGGCCGTCCCGGACCCGCGTGCGGATCCCGGTCCGGGTCGCCTCGCCGGGCACCAGGAAGCGCAGCGTGTCCACGACGTGGATGAAGTCGTCGAAGACCGCCCGCCGCGGCTCCTCCGCGTGGTCCACCCGGTTCTTCTGCATCAGGACCAGATTCCGGGGCAGATCCAGCAGGGCGGCGTACCCGGGCGCGTAGCGGCGGTTGAACCCGGTCATCAGGCTCACCCCCGCCTCGTCCGCCAGCCGGGCCAGTCGCTCGCAGCCCGCCAGGTCGTCCGTGATCGGCTTGTCGACGTAGACGTGCACGCCCGCGCGGAGCAGCGGCTCGACGATCCCGGCGTGGGCCGGGGTGGCCGCGTGCACGAACGCCGCCCGGACCCCGGCCGCGACGACCTGCTCCACCGAGGTGGAGCGCTCCGCGATCCGGTAGGCGTCGCCGAGCCGGTCCAGCGTCGCGCGGTCGCGGGTGCACAGGTGCAGATCGAGCCCCGGGAGCGCGGAGAGCACCGGCAGGTAGGCCTTCTGCGCGATGTCCCCGAGCCCGATCATGGCGATTCTCATGCGCCGAAGCCTATTGCGGGTCCGTCCCGGCCAGCTCGGGCCAGAGGAACGCCAGCGTGGCCGCGCCCGCCAGCAGCGCGTCGATCTCGGCCCGCTCGTCGCTGTCGTGCCAGTGGTCGCTCGGCAGGCCGGTTCCGAAGAAGACCACCGGCGCCTCCAGAGCCCTGGACAGCAGATCGGCCGGCCCGCCCCCGCCGTTGCGCATCTCCCCGGCCACCGGGGCGCCGAACCCCCGCTCCGTCGCCCGGCCCAGCACGGCCAGGGCCGGATGGTCCGGCGGCGTCCGGTACGGCTCCTGGGCGGCCTCCAGCGAGATGCTCAGTTCGTACTCCACCTTGTCGCCGATCCGCTCGGCCACCCAGCGTCTCAGCTGATCGGCCGCCTCGGCGACCCTCTGGTCCGGCACCAGTCGCAGGTTCAGGTCGGCGGAGGCCAGGGCGGGGATCGCACCGCGGGAGGCGCCGACGGGGTCGCCGCCGATGAGGGTGAGGATCTCCACCGCCGGACGGGTCCACACCCGCTCCAGCACGCTGTAGTCGCTCTCCCCGCCCACCGAGCGCGTCTCGGTCCGCTCCAGCCAGTCGGCGTCGCTGTAGGGCAGCGCGCCGATCCGCTCCCGCTCCTCGGCGGTCGGCTCCGCCACCCGGTCGTAGAAACCGGGCAGCGTCACCCGTCCGTGCTCGTCGTACAGCTGCGCCAGCACCTTGCACAGTTCGGCGCACGGGTTGGGCGCCGCACCGGAGACGGCGCCGCTGTGCACGTCCCGGTGCGGCCCGAAGACCTCCAGATGGGCGCTGAGCATGCCCCGCAGGCCGGTGCAGAGCGCCGGTGCCGTCAGCGACCACTGCAGCGTGTCGGACAGCACCACCAGATCGGCGGTAAGCCGGTCGCGGCGGTCCTCCAGCAGGGCGGCCAGGTGCGGGGAGCCGATCTCCTCCTCACCCTCCACCAGCAGCTTGAGGTTGACCTGCGGGGCGGTGCGCCCCGTCGCCGCCAGGTGGGCGCGCACCCCCCACAGGTGGGCCAGCACCTGGCCCTTGGCGTCGGAGGCGCCGCGGCCGTAGATCCTGCCGTCGCGGACCTGCGGTTCGAACGGCGGCGACTCCCCCCAGGAGAGCGAGCGCACGGCGCGCACGTCGTGGTGGCTGTAGACGAGCACGGTCGGCGCCCCCGGTGCGGCGCACCACTCGGCGTAGACCGCGGGGGCGCCCTCGGTGTGCCACAGCTCCACTCCGGGGAAGCCGATCTCGCGTAGCCGGCCGGTCAGCCAGTTGGCCGAGCGCAGCATGTCCGGCCCGCGCTCGGGTTCGGAGGAGACCGAGGGGATGCGCACCCAGTCGCCGAGCTCCCGCAGGAACTCCTCGCGGTACTCGCACAGGAACCGGTGCACCGCCTCGTCGCCGCCGTCACCGCGCCGACCGGAACCGTTCCCTGCCGTCATGGCGGCATGATAGGCACGGGCGCAGCGACATCCGCCCTTCCCACCTGCGAATTTGCCGTCCGTGCGGAGAAGGGAGACCCCGTGCCGACCTCCGGGGGACCTCCTGCCGACCCCGGCATGGCCTGTGCCTCTCCCCGGGAGACGCGGTAACCCCCTCCCTGCGGTCCTGCGCCGGCTCCGGGGGGGATCCCGTGCCGGCCCGGGAGAGGGCCGGCACGGGATCCCCCCCCGGTCCGTCAGGGGTACAGGCCCCGCATCCGGTGGGCCTCGGCGACCCGGCCGACGCCGATGATGTGGGCCGCCTGGCGCAGGGTGACGCCGCGCTCGGCGGACGTCGCCGCGACCGCGTCGTACGAGGACTCCATCAGGTCGCGGAGCCGCGACTCGACCTCGTTCGCGTTCCAGGAGCAGGCCTGCAGGTTCTGCACCCACTCCAGGTAGGAGACGATCACGCCGCCCGCGTTGGCCAGGATGTCCGGGACCACCGTGGCCCCGGCGTCGGCCAGGATGCGGTCCGCCTCCGGGGTGGTGGGGCCGTTGGCGCCCTCCACGATCAGGCGGGCCCTGATCCGCGGGGCGTTCTCCTCGGTGATCACGCCTTCCAGCGCCGCGGGGACGAGGACGTCGACGTCCAGCTCCAGCAGCTCGGCGTGGGAGAGCGCGTCGGCGCGGCGGTAGCCGTACACGCCGCCGGTCTCGGCGACCCAGGCCCGCAGGTCGTCGACGTCGAGGCCGGAGCGGTTCACCACCGCGCCCGTGACGTCGGAGACGGCCACCACCCGGCAGCCTGCGTCGGCGAGGTAGCGGGCGGCGAGCGCGCCGACCTTGCCGAACCCCTGGACCGCGACGGTGCGGCCCTCGGGCGAGCCCGGCAGGGCCCTCAGCGCGGCGATCTGCACACCGCGCGAGGTGGCCCCCGCCCGGCCGAGGGAGCCGCCGAGGGTCGTCGGCTTGCCGGTCACCACGCCGGGGACGGGGTAGCCGGTGTTCACCGAGTAGGTGTCCATGATCCAGGCCATGGTCTGCTCGTCGGTGCCGACGTCGGGCGCCGGGATGTCCCGCTCCGGGCCGATGATCGGCAGGATCTCGTTGACGTAGCGCCGGGTGACCCGCTCCAGCTCGCGCGTGGTCAGCGAGGCCGGGTCCACGGAGACGCCGCCCTTGGCGCCGCCGTACGGGATGCCGACCAGCGCGCACTTCCAGGTCATCCACATGGCCAGCGCGGTGACCTCGTGGATGTCGGTGGAGGGGTGGAAGCGGATGCCGCCCTTGGCCGGGCCGCGGGTGATGTTGTGCTGGACCCGGAAGCCCTGCACGACGTCCATCCGGCCGTCCTCGCGGCGGACGGGCACCGCGACGGTGAGCGAGCGGCGCGGGGTGGCGAGCATGGTGCGCAGGCCGTCGTCCAGGCCGAGCCGGTCGGCCGCCTGGTCGAGCTGGAAGAGCGCGGAGTCGAGGGCCTGGCGGCCCGGGCTGAGCAGAGAGGTGGTTGCCGGCGTCGTTGACGGCACCGTGATCGACATGAAGGAGGACCTCCATACGGTGGGCGGGGCGCCGTTGCCCCGCCCGAGGCGGTTGTTCGTGATCAGCGTAGCCATGCGGTGCCACCGGGCGAAGACGACGGTGTTGCGTTCTCGTGGCCGGTCGTTGTGCGATTCCGCACTTGTCCGCCGATCCGTTGTTACCGATCAAACCGGCTGGGCACTGGGAGGGGAACACGCCGATATGGCAGGCTCGTGGTGATGAGTCCGCCATTCCGTAGTGGCTGATCCGTAGGTTTTGAGGGGACGAACGACGTGCCGGAACTTGTGGTCGGGCCGCTGCTGCGCTACGTCGACGAAACGAGCGCCTCCATCTGGGTGGAGACCAGCGAGCCGTGCGAGGTGACGGTCCAGGCGGGGCGGGCGCGGGGGAGCGGGCGGACGTTCACCGTGCACGGCCACCACTACGCCGTCGTGGACGTGGAGGGCGGCGGGGCCTATGAGGTCCGGCTCGACGGGGAGGCCGTCTGGCCGCTGCCGGACCACCCGCCCAGCCGCATCCGGCTGCTCGGCTCCGGCGGCCCCCGGAAGGTGATGTTCGGCTCCTGCCGGACCAGTGTGCCGCACGACACGCTGCACACGATCTCGCACGGGGTGGACGTCCTGCGCTCCTACGGCTGCAGCCTGATGGAGGCCCCCGAGGAGGACTGGCCCGATCTGCTGCTCCTGCTCGGCGACCAGGTCTACGCCGACGAGCCGTCGGCGGAGATGCTGGAGTTCATCGCCGGCCGCAGGGACACCGAGCCGAAGAAGGAGATCGCCGACTTCGAGGAGTACGCCGAGCTGTACCGGGTGGCCTGGACCGACCCGGAGATCCGCTGGATGCTCTCGACCGTGCCCAGCGCGATGATCTTCGACGACCACGACCTGCGCGACGACTGGAACACCTCGGCGGACTGGCGCGAGCAGATGTCCAAGGTGGAGTGGTGGCCGCGCCGGGTGATCGCGGGGCTCGGCGCCTACTGGGTCTACCAGCACCTGGGCAACATGTCGCCCGCCGAGCGCGAGGCCGACGGCCTGCTCGGCAAGCTGTGCGCCGCGGAGGGCGACGGGGCGGAGATCCTCGACGCCTTCGCCGAGCACGCCGACGCGGTCCCCGCAGGCAGCAGGTGGAGCTACGTCCGCGACCTGGGCACGACCCGCCTGATCATGCTCGACACCCGCTGCGCCCGGCAGCTCACCCCGGGGGACCGGCGCATGATCGGCCCGGTCGAGTGGGAGTGGCTCGCCGAGCAGCTGGAGCGGAAGGGCGCCGAGCGCTTCGTGATCGGCTCGTCGGTCCCCTTCCTGCTCCCGGCGGGCATCCACCACATCCAGACCTGGAACGAGGCGCTGGCCCAGGGGGCGTGGGGCAGGCGGGTCGCCCGGCTGTCGGAGGCCCTGCGCCAGGCCATCGACCTGGAGCACTGGTCGGCCTTCCGCCGCTCCTTCGAGGACCTGGCCCGGCTGCTGGTCGCAACGGGCAGGCCGGTGGTCATCCTCTCCGGCGACGTGCACTACTCCTACGTCGCCAAGGCCAGGCGCCACCCGATCCACCAGCTGGTCTGCTCCCCCATCCGCAACCCGCTCAGCCGGACGCTCCGCCTGGCCAACATCGTCGCGCAGTTCGGCGTCGCGACCCTGATCGGCGGCTCGCTCTCCCGCCTGGCGCGCATCCCCCGCCCGCCCATCCGGTGGCGGATCACCGACGGCCCGTGGTTCTCCAACGCGATCGCACGCTCGACCTGGACGGCCCGCTCTCGGCCCGCTGGGACACCGCCACCAGCGCGGGAGTCACCGAGGTTGCCACGGTGGAACTCGCGATCCGATAGTTACTCTCATTGCTAGAAGTATCAGCGAGGTTACTAACATCAATGAGAGTATGTTGTGGTGGAGTTCATCGGACGCGAGCGGGAGATCGCCCTCCTGAAGGAGCATCTGGACGCGGTGCACGGAGCGGTGGGGAGGAGCCGCCCCGGTCGCTGTCTGATCATGCGTGGCCGCCGCCGGGTGGGGAAATCGCGGCTGGTCGAAGAGTTCGTGCGATCCGCCGGTGTCCCGGTGCTCTACTACACCGCGGGCGGCGTCCGGCTGGGCCAGGAACTGGAACAGTTCCGCAGGGACGTCTCCCTCGCGGGGGTGCCCGAATGGGAGTTGCTGGCCAGAACGCCGCTGAGCGACTGGGACGGCGCCTTCCATCTCCTCAGCCAGGTGCTTCCGGGTGACCGGGCGTCCATCGTGGTGATCGACGAGGTTCCCTATCTCGCCCAGGGGGATCCGGGCTTCGAGGGGACCCTGCAGCGAGCGTGGGACCGGTATTTCGAGCAGAAGCCGGTTCTGCTGGTCCTCATCGGCTCGGACCTCTCCGTGATGGAAGCGCTCACCAGTTACGGACGGCCCTTCTACCAGCGCGGACGAGAGATGAAGCTCGGCCCGCTCACCCCAGGTGAGGTCGGCCGGATGCTCGCTCTCCCCGCCCCGGAGACGTTCGACGCCTGGCTGGTTACCGGTGGGCTCCCCCTGATCTGCGCGGAATGGAAGAACGGGGAGGGATTGTGGGACTTCCTGGAACACGCTCTGGCCGACCCCACCTCCCCGCTGCTGGTCTCCGCCGAACGATCGCTCGCCGCGGAGTTTCCCAAGCAGGCGATCGCCAAGGACGTCCTCAGCGTCATCGGATCCGGTGAACGGACCTTCGGTAACATCTCCAGGGCGTCGGGAGGGCTCGCCGCCGCGACGGCGACCCGCTCGCTGGAACTGCTCGTCGCGAAGCGGGTCGTGGCCGCCGAACTTCCACTGAGCACCCGGCCGTCCAAGGACCGCCGCTACCGGATCGCCGACCCCTACCTGCGGTTCTGGACGCGTTTTCTGCAGCCCGCGCTGCCCTTGCTGGAGCGAGGGCGGTCGGATGTGGTGCTCCGCCGTATCCGTGACGGCTGGACGTCCTGGCGGGGGCGCGCGGTGGAGCCGGTGATCTGCGAGGCGCTGTCGCGGCTCCTGCCCGGCGAGGCGTTCCCCGACGTGGTGGAGGTCGGTTCCTTCTGGACCAGGACGAACGATGTGGAGATCGACATCATCGGCGCCGACCGTGAGCCGATCGCCAGGCGGTTGTTCTTCGCGGGCTCGATCAAATGGCTGGAGGACCGCCCCTTCGACAATCACGATCTCATCGAGCTGGCCAGGGCCCAGGGAGCCGTACCGGGGGCGGGTGACCTCCCGATGATCGCAGTCTCGAGAGCGGGGGTCACCACGGGAGGTCTGGCGGCCTGCTACGGCCCGGAGGACCTCATCCGCGCATGGGATTGATCTCGTACGGCTCACGCCCCGCGACGCGAGCCGTACGGAGGGATCAGCGGGAGAGGTCCTCGATCGCGCCGGCCAGCTGGTCGACGGCCCAGACGAGGTCGTCCTCGGCGATGACGATCGGCGGGGCGAGGCGGATGGTGGAGCCGTGGGTGTCCTTGGCCAGGACGCCCCGGCGCATGAGCGCCTCGGAGATCTCCCGGCCGCTCCCGAGCGAGGGGTCGACGTCCACGCCGGCCCACAGGCCCCGCCCGCGCACGGCCACCACGCCCCGGCCGACCAGGGCGTTCAGCCGCTCGTGCAGGACGCCGCCCAGCCGCTTGGAGCGGGCCTGGTACTCCCCGGTGTTGAGGATGTCGATGACCGCGCACGCCACCGCGCAGGCGAGCGGGTTGCCGCCGAAGGTGGAGCCGTGCTGCCCCGGCCGGATCACGCCGAGGACGTCGGCGTCGGCCGCGACGGCCGAGACCGGGACCACGCCGCCGCCCAGCGCCTTGCCCAGCACGTAGAGGTCGGGGACGACGCCCTCGTGGTCGCAGGCGAAGGTCTCGCCGGTACGGCCCAGGCCGGACTGGATCTCATCGGCGATCATCAGCACGTTGTGCTCGGTACACAGCTCGCGGACCTGCCTCAGGTAGCCGTCCGGCGGCACGAGCACGCCGGCCTCGCCCTGGATGGGCTCCAGCAGCACCGCGACCGTGTCGGCGTCGATGGCCTCGCGGATCGCCTCCACCGAGCCGTACTTCACGACCTTGAAGCCGGGCGTGTAGGGGCCGTAGCCGCCGCGCGCGTCGGGATCGGTGGAGAAGCTCACGATCGTCGTGGTGCGGCCGTGGAAGTTGTCCTCCATGACGATGATGTTCGCCCGGTCGCGGGCGACGCCCTTGACCTCGTAGCCCCACTTGCGGGCCGTCTTGATCGCGGTCTCCACCGCCTCGGCGCCGGTGTTCATCGGCAGGACCATGTCCTTGCCGGTGAGGTCGCCCAGCGCGGCGGCGAAGGCCGCGAACCGGTCGTGGAAGAAGGCGCGGCTGGTCAAGGTGAGCCTGCCGAGCTGCTCCCGGGCCGCTTCGATGATCTTCGTGTTCCCGTGCCCGAAGTTCAGAGCCGAGTAGCCGGACAGGCAGTCCAGGAACCGGCGCCCCTCGACGTCGGTGATCCAGGCGCCCTGCGCCTCGTGGATCACGACGGGGAGCGGGTGGTAATTGTGCGCGCTGCGGCGCTCACTGAGCTCGATGAGCTCGGCCGTGGTGGTCATCGGTACGTCACCGTCTTCCCTGGTCCGCGGGCTCTGCCCTCTGGTGTTCATCCCCGGATCTCCAGCGTGCAGCACTTCGGGCCGCCGCCGGCCTTGCGGAGCTCGGACAGCCCGACCGGGACGACCTCGAAGCCCGCCTGCCGGAGGGCGCGCCGCAGCCCCGCCGCCTCTTCGTTGATCACCACGTGGGTGCCGTCGCTGACCGCGTTGAGGCCCAGCACGGCCGCGTCGTCCTCGCCGGCGATGACGGCGTGGGGGAAGAGGCGGCGCAACACCTCCTGGCTTCCCGGGGAGAACGCGCCGGGGAAGTACGCCACGTTCTGCCCGTTCAGCGGGAAGAGGGCCGTGTCCAGGTGGTAGAAGCGCGGGTCCACCAGGCGCAGGGTCACCACCGGCCGGCCGAGGAACTCCTGCGCCTCGAAGTGGGCGGCGATGTCGGTGCGGAATCCGGTCCCGGCCAGGATGACGTGGTCGAGGGTGAGGAAGTCGCCCTCGCCCTCGTTGGTGAAGGCCGCCTCGCGCACCCGGTCGTAGCCGTTGCGGACGAACCACTCCAGGTAGGCCGGGCCCTCGGCCGCGCGCTCGGGGTGCGCGAACCGCGCGCCGTACACCCGGCCGCCGACGACCAGCGCGCCGTTGGCCGCGAAGACCATGTCCGGCAGGCCGCGCACCGGGTCGATCAGGCTGACCCGGTGCCCCAGGGCCTCGTAGGCGCTTTTGAGCTCTTCCCACTGCCGGATCGCCGCCGCGCGATCGGCTCCCGCGCCGGGGTCCATCCACGGGTTGATCGCGTACTCGACCGCGAAGTGCTCGGGCGGGCACATGAGGAAGTGCCTCGCCGTGGCGGTCCCGTCCGCCGAGGGGAGCGGGGCCGCGGCCGCCGCGGGCGACGGCCCGGCCCCGGCCGTCACGGGGACGGCGGGAAGGGGGTTCTCCCGGCCGAGCACCTCGGTGACTTCGCTGGCTGTGATGGCGCACCTCCACGAGAGGACGTCGTGTCAGGGACGGCAACAGCCTAGGAACGGGATCAACGCAGGCCAAGGGGCCTGTCGTGCGCGTCGGCGCGGCTTTCGCGCGTCCTTCAGGCGAGGAACGGCGATTCGTTGCGCGTGGTGATCAGCGGGGCGTCGATCAGGCGGGAGAGCACGATGGAGCTCTTGGTCCGCACCACGAACGGCTCCGCGGCGATGCGCTCGATCACCCGTTCCACGTGGCGCACGTCCGTCGCGCGGATGTGCAGCAGCGCGTCGGCCTCCCCGGTGATCGTGCACGCCGAGACCACCTCGGGGTGCCGGGCCACGGCCACCCCGATCTCCGCCGGCGAGGTCTTGCCCGCGCAGAACAGCTCGACGTACGCCTCGGTGGTCCAGCCGAGCGCCGCGGGCTCCACCCGCGCGGTGAACCCGGTGATCGCCCCCGTCTCGCGCAACCGGTCCACCCGCCGTTTCACCGCCGACGCCGACAGGCCCACGCGCTGCCCGATCTCCGCGTAGGTGGCGCGGGCGTCCTCGACGAGCGCCCCGATGATGTCGCGATCCAGCCGGTCCAACTCCACGCTGCTTTCTAACACAGCCGTCCAGCCGGGCGGCGTGCGGTCCGGTCGCGCATACGGCGGGGGCCGCGGCGGTGCGCCGCGGCCCTCGGGTCGTCGTACGGCGGGCGCCCTCCGGCGCCCGGTGCGGTCCGTCAGGCGGGCTCGGCCTCGCCGGTCGCCTGCTCCATGGCCTCCTCGGGGGAGGTCTCCAGGTCGTCGCTCTCCTGGGCCTTCGCCGCCGACGCCTTGTCCAGCCGGACCCAGCTCGTCACGCTCTCGATGGCGAACAGCACGCCCAGGTAGAGAGTGAGCGCGGCCAGCACCCAGGTCAGCGCGCCCAGCGCGGCGCCCGCCCCGAGCAGCAGGAGGCGGATCTCCCAGCCCAGACCGGCGCGGAACACCCAGTCGGGCGGCCAGATGCCCTGGCGGGTCCGGTAGACGGTGTCGTAGGTGTGGTAGCCGACGACGTACAGCAGGACGAACAGCAGCCACTTGGGCGCGTCCGCGGCCAGGCCGACCAGGATGACGATCAGGAACTCGGTCGCCCGGATCAGCGGCGGCACCAGCCAGTCGAGCTTGCCCAGGTGGTCGCGGGCCGCGGTGGGCAGCACCAGCACCACCATGACCAGCGCGGGGACGATCAGGACCGGGCCGTCGTCCAGCATTCCGGCCACCGCCATCGCGACCACCGCGAGCAGCGCGGCGAGGGAGGCCGGGACCGGGGGCAGGCCCGGGCCGACCGCGCGGCGCAGCGCGGTGACCAGCGGGCCGTCGTCGCGGTAGGCGAGCAGGCGTGCGGTCTGGATGCGCAGGCGCTCCTCGTAGGGGTCGGGAGCGGGAGTGGCCTGCGGCTGGGTGATCATGCGAGCGACCTCATCAGACGTCCGGTGAGCGAGTAGGTGGCCCCGATGCCGCCCCAGATGATCAACGCGAGGAAGGTGACCCGGGCGTCGAAGAGGGCTCCGGTGATGGCGATGACGGCGAAGCGCTCACCGATCGGGAACACGATCATCTTGCGGGCCCAGTGCACGGCCCGGTACTTGCCGGCCTTGGTCCACATCTTCAGCAGGTTGCGGATCCCGCTGCTGCGCGCGGCCTTGCGCTGCTCGAGCGCGTCCCGGAGCGGGGTGTCGGGAGCGATCGAGAGCGGGATGGAGGGCAGCGGCGACGGGGGCCTGCGCCGGTTGGCCGCGCCGAAGGAGAAGTCCAGCAGGTGCTTGATGGACTGCAGCCCGAGCGCTACCAGCGCCAGGGTCCACACGTCGCCGACCCCGGAGACGGCCGCGCCGACCGCGAGGCCGGCGAAGACCACGTACTCCTTGAACCGGTCGAAGGTCGCGTCCAGCCAGGCGCCGAGCACGCCGAACTTGCGGGCGTACCGCGCGACCTGGCCGTCCACGCAGTCGAAGACGAAGGCGAAGTAGATCAGGAGCCCGCCGGCCACCATCCCGGGGCGCTCGCCGGTGGCGAAGCACGCCGCCGACGCCACGCCCAGGGCGATCGAGATCAGCGTGACCTGGTTGGGCGTGAGCCCGCGCCGGGCCGCCCAGCGGGCGATGTACCGCGAGTAGGTGCTGACGAAGAAGGTGGTGAAGAAGCCGTCGGCGCCCTTGACCGCGTTGTTCAGCCGGGCCTTGTCCTCGTCGAACCCGGCCATGTCCGCCACGGCCTGGTCGGCTTCGGACCGCTCGGTGATCCGGCGGTAGAACAGATCGCGGCGGCCGCGGATGCCGACCGAGACGCCGCGCCGTACCAGGCCCAGCACCAGCAGCTGGACCAGGTCGTCCTCCGGGCCGAGCAGGTGCGCCATGTCGGCGAGCTCGCGGGCCGCCTCGGCCAGCGTCGGCGCGTGCTTGACGTGCACGTGCAGCGGGCCGAGCAGGACGGCGTTGGGCCGGGTCACCGCGTGGTAGGCCGAGCCGACCGAGATCACGCGGGACTTGGCCGCGCGGACCCGGACCGGCAGACCCTCCAGGACCCGGTCGCCGATCTCGGGCAGGGCCTCGTCGATGGGGGCGTTGGGGACGACGGCGTCGCCGTTCTCGTCCTCCTCGCGGGGCTCCTTGACGATCAGCGCGAGCGCGCCGCGCTTCGACTTGGTGATCTGGTAGATCAGCTCGTCGTGGATCAGCGAGTTGGCGGGGAGGATGAGCAGGTTCTCCGTGGCGTGCTCGACCGCCTCGGCGACGGCGCGCAGATCGCCTGCGAGGTCGGAGGTCTCGACGAGCGTGCCCGGGAAACCCCGGTAGGCCGTGGCGTCGCCCGAACGGGCGATCGTCACCGGCGCGGAGTCGAGCGAGGCGAGCTGGCCGTGCAGCTTGCCGATCACCGTGGGGCAGCCGGGAAGCGCGGGCAGAGTCAGCGCGGCGGGCGGCGTCGACTGGCCGGGGGCGGCATCGGGGCCGGGCGATGAGCCCAGCAGGACCACGCGGGGCATGGCACCCTTTCGTGCGGGGGTGAGGTGGAACCGGGTCGAACATGGCGGGAAAGTTCGCCAGGGGCCAAAGTTTAGTGAGTCCCGAGTGAACAACATGCACTCGTGACCCATCCGTACTCCATGATCATTGCCGAAGGCTTGCCGGGCCGGGTCTCCCCCTAGACTGGGCGGGTGAGCCTGTACCGTGACGAGGGCGTCGTGCTGCGCACCCACAAGCTGGGCGAGGCCGACCGCATCATCACGGTCCTCACCAAGCGGACGGGCAAGATCCGGGGCGTGGCCAAGGGCGTCCGGCGCACCACCTCCCGCTTCGGCGCCCGGCTGGAGCCCTTCACCCACATCGACCTCCAGCTGCACACCGGCCGCACGCTGGACGTGGTCACCCAGGTCGAGACCATCAGGCCGTACGGCGAGGCGCTCATCGCCGACTACCCGCGCTACACGGCCGGCAGCGCGATGCTGGAGACGGCCGACCGGCTGATCATGGGGGAGAAGGAGCCCGCGCTCCGCCAGTTCCTGCTCCTCGTCGGGGGTCTGCGGGCGCTGTCGGACGGGGAGCACGAGGCCAGGCTGGTGCTCGACGCCTACTTCCTGCGCTCGCTGGCCGTGGCCGGATACGCCCCCGCGCTGGTGGAGTGCGCCCGGTGCGAGGGCGCCGCCGTGCGCGCGTTCGCCATCGTGGCGGGCGGCGCGGTGTGCGGGAACTGCCGCCCGGCCGGCGCCGCGGTGCCCGCGGGGGAGACCCTCGCCCTGATGAACGCCCTCCTCAAGGGCGACTGGCCGGTGGCCGACGCCTCCGAGGCCCGGCACCGGGCCGAGTGCAGCGGCCTGGTCGCCGCCTACCTCCAATGGCACCTCGAACACGGCATACGCTCTCTGCGACACGTAGAAAGGGAGCCCGCAACGTGAACGTCCGTCCCCCCGCCCCCCACCCCTCCGGCGCCGTCCCGCCGCCGATCCCGCGCGACCTCGTCCCCCGGCACGTCGCGATCGTGATGGACGGCAACGGCCGGTGGGCCAAGCAGCGCGGCCTGCCGCGCACCGAGGGGCACAAGGCGGGCGAGGCGTCGCTCTTCGACGTGATCGAGGGCGCGATCGAGCTGGGCATCCCCTACCTGTCGGCCTACGCCTTCTCCACCGAGAACTGGAAGCGCTCGCCCGACGAGGTGCGCTTCCTGATGGGGTTCAACCGCGACGTCATCCGCCGCCGCCGCGACCAGCTGCACGCCATGGGCGTGCGGGTCCGCTGGGCCGGCCGTCCCGGGCGGCTGTGGAAGAGCGTCATCTCGGAGCTGCAGGACGCCGAGGAGATGACCGAGCGCAACTCCACGCTGACCCTGCAGTTCTGCGTCAACTACGGTGGCCGGGCCGAGATCGTGGACGCCGCGCTCAAGCTGGCCGCCGACATCGCCGCCGGGCGGGTCAAGCCGGGACGGGTGAAGGAGGAGACCTTCGCCCGCTACCTGGACGAGCCGCAGATCCCCGACGTGGACCTGTTCGTGCGCTCCTCCGGGGAGCAGCGCACCTCCAACTTCCTGCTCTGGCAGTCGGCCTACGCCGAGATGGTCTTCCTCAACCGGCTCTGGCCGGACTTCGACCGCCGCGACCTGTGGGAGGCGTGCGAGACCTACGCCAAGCGCGACCGCAGGTACGGCGGGGCCGTCCCCAACGAGGTGCGCTGACGGCGGCCCGCGACCTGCCCGGCGGACCGCGGAGACCTGGCGGGCCGGAGGATCCCGGCGGGGACGGCGCGGCCCGCGACGGCTCAGTCGCCCTTCTTCTCCGACGCGGGCTTGGGCGCCTCCTGCAGCAGGGAGAGGCCGGCGCGCTCCCCGGCGGTCACCAGGTCGAGGGTGCTGTGGACGATCGTCCTGAGCTCCGCGGCCGTCACGTGCCCGGTGTCGCCGGTCTCCTCGGCGTAGCGGGTGAGCTCGTCGAGCAGCTGGTCCTGGAGCGCCTCCTGACCGGACTGCGCGGACGCCTCGCCGGGGCACAGCCGCGGCCGGTCCTCCGCGTCGCGCTCCACGGTCAGCGGACCTCGCCGCGTCCCGCCGAGCTGCAGTGACATCAGGGCTCCCAGCAGGACGGACATGGCGTCGTACACGTCGCCCATCAGCGCCTTGTCGACCGGCAGCGGGGCGGGGACCGGGTCTGTGCCGGCCCTGCCGAGTCCGAGCGGGGCATCGACGAGCAGGGCGATGCGCCGCTCCTGCTCACCGGGCCGGCCGCCGGCGGTCCTGGACGCGGAGTTGCTCGCGGCGACCCAGGCGCGGGTGATCCGCACGCTCAGGTAGGCGACGGGCAGGCGGATGTACAGCGGCCAGTCCTGCGCGGGCGCGGGCGGGCCGTCCGAGAGCAGGTCCAGCGCCGTCTGCTCGTAGTTGGCCGCGTTGCCCAGGGCGAGCGGGGCGGGCAGCGTCCGGTGCAGGCCGGTGTTGCGGTAGAGGTAGTCCACGATCCCGGCGGGGTCCATGGCGTGGGAGCCCTCGTGCATCAGGAGCGTGCCGACCCGGACCTCGTTGCTGTTCAGGATCTCGGTGGGATGCACCTCGATCACCGGTCTGCCGTCCACGAACGTCTGGTGCGCCGGCTGGTTCGACGGGAGGTCGTAGTTGGGCAGGAACCCGCCTTTCTCCCGGAGGAGGCGTTCCAGCGTCGTGACGATCCCCTCGATGTTCTTCCCCGCCCGGCCGACGGCTTCAGCCGGGAAATTGCTGCTCAGGGCGGCCTTTCCGGCGCCGGTCCCGAGTCCGGCGACGACCTTCTCCCGGAGGGTCCGGATCGCGAATTCGATCCGGTGCCGGGCCATTTCGAATTCTTTTCGGACGTGGCCGGGGTCGGGCGGCGGGCGGCGGGTGGAGAAGGTCGCCCCGAGCCTCTCCTGAAGGGCGTCGTCGTTGAACCGGCGGATATTGATCAGGAGCTGGTTCCGGATGGACCAGCCGTCCCCGGACCTCCCCGCCCGGAGCAGTTCGTCGAGTCCCTCGGCGAGCGGGGGGTACGTGTCGGCGAGCGACCGGGCCGTCGGCGGGACGTCGGCGGGGTGCTCGCGGGCCGCCGCAGCTCGGACCCGGGCGAGCTGCGCGCCGATGAGGCGGCGGTACCCCTCCACGATCTGCGCCGACCGCGCCGGGTCCTCCAGCGCCTTTTCGGTCGCGTCGTCGATCTCCGGAAGCGCGTTGACGGGCATGGCGGTTTCCCCTTACCCCGGTGATCCGAAATGCGGATATTTCTCTGCCCGTCCCGGACACTAACAGGAAACGGATCGATTGCAAGGAGGGAATTGATTTCGGGAGAATTCGCCGAATACGGCCCCGGGGTGGAGAGTGAATGCCGGGAATCCGGATTTCTTCAAGGGTGATCCCTGCGCGGCAGGGGGAGGGAGCCCGGGCGACGGCTCAGGCGCGGCGGCGGGCCCGGTAGGCGGCCACGTGCATGCGGTTGCCGCAGGTACGGCTGTCGCAGTAGACCCTGGAGCGGTTGCGGGACTCGTCGACGAAGACGCGCTCGCAGTCGGGGGCCGAGCAGGTGCGCAGGCGCTCCCATTCACCTTCGACGAGCAGGTGCGCCAGGGCCACGCCGAGATCCGCCGAGAGGTGCTCGCCGAGGGAGGCGCCCGGGGCGAAGTAGTGGACGTGCAGGGAGTGGCCGTCGTGCTCGGTCAGGCGCGGGGTGATGCGGGTCTCGCTCAGCAGGGTGTTCAACCGGATGACGGCGGTGGCCTGGTCGGGGGCGGTGAAGACCTTGTGGAAGGCCTCGCGGAGGGCCCGGATCTGGCTCAGGTCGGCCGCACCGAGCTCTCCGACGCCGCTGATCTGCCAGCGGTCCACGAATTCGCCGAGCCGGTCCAGGCTGTCCAGCCGGTCCTCGCCCCCGGTCGAGGGGGAGGTGTTGACCAGGTCGACGGCGGTGGCGAGCGAGTGCACCATGTCATGTCCGAATGGCATGTCGACTCCTGTTCGGTGCGGGTTCGGCGTGGTCGCCCGTACGGCGGCCCGCCGTTCCGGAAGCGTATCTCTCCGGGACGGCCGGCGGCCTCGCGTCACCGCACGGCGCCGCCTCGGTTCCGCCGCGGCGGGCAGGACCCCTCAGGGCCGCGCGGCGGTGGAACAGGACGAGCAGGTGCCGAACACCTCGACCGTGTGCGTGATCTCGGTGAAGCCGTGCTCGCTGCCGACCGCCTCGGCCCAGCGCTCCACGGCCGGACCGGCCACCTCGACCGTCCGCCCGCAGCGGCGGCAGACCAGGTGGTGGTGGTGGTCGCCGCTGGCGCACGCCCGGTAGACCGACTCCCCGTCGTCGGTGCGCAGGACGTCCACGTGGCCCTTGTCGGCCAGTGCCTGCAGCGCCCGGTAGACCGTGGTCAGCCCGATCTTGGCTCCCTCCGCGCGCATCTCGGCGTAGACGTCCTGCGCGCTGCGGAAGCCCTCGCTCTGGCGGAGGATCTCGTGTACGGCATCACGTCTGTTGCTCATGGGCGGGACTCCTGAGGTCGGCTTCGGCGTACGAATCTACCGAGCCCGAGGGCCAGGACGAACCCTCCCAGCGCGACGAGCACGATCAACGCGCCCGGCGGCGCCTCGACGTAGAAGGAGGTGGTGAGGCCGCCGACCGTGGCGACCACCCCGAAGACCATGGCCAGCAGCATCGTGCTGCGGAATCCCCGGGTGAGCTGCTGGCCGGTCGCCACCGGGACCACCATCAGGGCGCTCACCAGCAGCAGCCCGACCACCCGCATGGCGATGACCACGGTCAGCGCCGCGGTGACGGCGATCAGCAGGCTGAGGAGGCGGACCGGCAGACCGCTGGCCTTGGCGACCTCCTCGTCCTGGCACAGGACGAACAGCTCCCGGCCGAAGACCGCCACCACGCCGAGCACCGCGACCGCGAGCGCGCCGATCACCCACACGTCCTGGAGGGTGACGGTGCTGATCGAGCCGAACAGGTAGGACATGAGGGTGGAGTTGCTCCCGCCGGGGGCGAGTGAGATGAGCAGCACGCCTCCGGCGATCCCGCCGTAGAACAGCAGGGCCAGAGCCACGTCGCCGCTGGTCCTGCCGCGCGCGCGGACCAGCTCGATGGCGACGGCGCCGAGCACCGAGACGAGTACGGCGGTCAGCACGGGGGCGGTGCCGGTGAGGAAGCCGAGCGCCACACCGGTCAGGGCGACGTGCCCGATGCCGTCGCCCAGCAGGGCCAGGCGGCGCTGCACGATGAAGGTGCCGACGGCGGGCGCGGTCAGGCCGATGAGGAGCGCCGCGACCATGGCCCGCTGCATGAAGTCGTACTGGAGCAGGTCGATCACGAGGTGGGTCTCCACTCCAGGGGGCTCGCCGGGGGCTCCTCGGCGTGCGGGTGCACGTGGTCGTGGCCGGGCAGCGCGTGCGTGCCGACCGCGTGCGGCGGCGGGCCGTCGTGGCAGACGCAGCCGTCGCGCAGGACCACCGCGCGGGTGACCAGGGGCTCCAGCGGGCCCAGCTCGTGGGCGACCAGCACGACCGTCTTCCCCTGGTCCACGAGCCCGGTGAGCGTGTCGGCCAGCAGTTGCTGGCTGGCCGCGTCCACGCCGGCCGTGGGCTCGTCCATGACGAAGGCGTCGGGCTCGCCGGCCAGGGCGCGGGCGATCAGCACCCGCTGCTGCTGCCCGCCGGACAGCGCCTGCACCGGGTCGCCCGCCTGGTCGGCCAGGCCGACGGCCTCCAGGGCCCGGGAGGTCGCGGCGGCGTCGGCCGCGCTCGTCGGCCGGAGCCGGCGCTGCCGCGCGATCCGCCCGGAGGCGACGACCTCGCGGATCGTGGACGGCACACCGCCGCCCACCGAGAGCCGCTGGGGCACGTAGCCGATCCGCCACCAGTCGCGGAACCGGGCGGGCGCGCGCCGTACAGGAGGGTCGAGCCTCCGGACAGGGGGGTCAGGCCGAGCAGGGCGCGGACGAGGGTGGACTTGCCCGACCCGTTCGCGCCGAGGACGGCCACCACCTCCCCGGAGCGGACGGTCAGGTCGATGCCGCGCAGCACCGGGCGGCGGTCCAGGCTGACCTGGCCGCCGCGCATGGTGAACGCTTCTTCTTTATCTGTCACCTGATGCCTTCACGAGCAGCTGAGCGCCTTCTCGAGGGTGGTGAGGTTCCGGCGCATGGCGGACAGGTAGTCGCCTTCCGCCGGCCGGCTCTCGATGGGGTCGAGGACCGCGGTGGTGGCGCCGACCTCCTGGGCGAGAACCTCGGCGACCTTCGGGCTGACGAGGGTCTCGGTGAAAATGGTAGTCACTTTTTCCTGTTTGGCGATTCCGGCCACCTCGGCCAGGCGGGCGGGGGAGGGTTCGGCGTCCGGATCGACGCTGATCCCGACCTGCTTGAGCTTGTAGCGGTCGGCGAGGTAGCCGAAGGCCTCGTGGCCGGTGACGATGGAGCGCGAGGCGCAGTTCGCCAGGCCCTGGGCCAGCTCGCCGTCGAGGGCGGCGAGGTCGGCGGCGGTCTTCGCGGCGCGCTCCCGATAGCCGGCGGCGTGGGCGGGATCGGCGGCGGCCAGCTTCTCGCCCAGCCGGGTCGCGACGGTGGCGAACCGGCTCGGATCGAGCCAGAGGTGCGGGTCGTAGGAGACCTCGTGCCCGTGCTCCTCCTCGGCGTGGCCCTCCTCGCCGTGGCCCTCCTCCGCGTGCTCCTCGGCGGCGAGGGTCTTGACCAGGGTGGCGGCGTCGAAGCCCCGGTCGGCGGCGTGCTGCTCGACCGCCTCGTCCACGGCCGGCTGCACCCCCTTGACATAGGCCACGAGGGAGGTCTTCTCCAGCCCCGCGACCTGGGCCGGCGTCAGTTCCAGGTCGTGCGGTTCGACACCGGGCTCGGCCAGGCCGATGACGGCGGCGTCGCCTCCCCCCACCCGCTCGGCCAGCCACTGCAGGGGGTACAGGGCCGCGGTGACCTCGGGGCGGCCTCCCGCCGCGCCGCCGGTGCCGCCGGCCGATTCGGCGGCACCGGAGCCGCAGGCGGCGGTGGCGGCGAGGAGAGCGGTCCCGGTGAGCAGGCCGGCTGCGCGCATGCGGATACGTCGGGAGGAGTCGGACATCATGTCCAACAGTATGCGCGTAAATGAAAACGGTTGTCAAAATCGATCGCTGGGGTGACCGGCGGACCGGTCATCGGGGCGGCCTGCGGCCTCAGAAGGCTCCGAAGCGGTCGGCGGCCAGCAGCAGGAGGAAGGTCAGCAGGGCGATCCGCAGGATGCGGCCCTTGGCGCCCAGGGACGGCCAGGACATGTATGCCAGCCAGCCGACGAACGCGATCACCGGGAGCACGGCGAGACCGCCCCACAAGGACGGCGCCGCGAGACCGGCCAGCAGGAGGACGACCAGGGCCACCGGAGGAAGCCAGCGGGGCAGCTGGAACAGGAACACCAGGGGCGCGGCGCTGAGCCGTTCGACCTTCCGCCGGAGTCCGGCGGCGTCGGGGGTGAAGAACTGCTCCCCGGGCGGGAGCGGGCGCCTGGCGGATCCTCCGGGACCGGCGGGGAGGAGACCGGTTCCGGCGAGCCGGGCGGGAAGGCCCATCCCGTCCGCCATCTGACGGCGGTGCCCTCCCCCGACCGGGTGTCCGCGGCGGAGGACCGGCCGCAGGAGACGCACCCGGGCGGGACCGCCCGCACCCCTCTGACCCCCGAGGAGGAGGCGCTCGACCTGCTGGAGGTCGCCGGGGTCCCGCTCCTGCGCCGCGCCGCCCCGGCGGCCGCGGCCCTGGCCGGCCTGATCCTGCT
>NZ_CDRNDK010000002.1:0-61659 GCF_977012225.1 Planomonospora algeriensis
GTGCATCATGCACTGGCTTTTAGCACACTGTTGAGTTCTCAAGAAACGGACGCGTCCACCGCCTGCCGGGATCCGAAGACCCGGTGTGCGGGGCGTTCCACTTCGTTGCGTTCCCATCCTACCGTATCGTCCGCTTCGTGTCAATCTGACCCGATTCGTCCGATCCCGGTCCGACCGGAACCACCCCGTCTCCGGGGCAACCCCTCTAACTTACCTCGACATCCCGTTCGTGTCCACTCATGCGGTCACGCCCGATTTGCCGGGAGTTCTAGAGAGGGGGTGCAGGGGTTCGCCCTGCAAGAAGAAACCTTAGCAGCCTCTACGGCTGACATGACCAACTTCCCGGTAACAGGTGGGTCTTCCCAACGCCAGAAGACTCCAAACGCGAAGACGCGGGGTCAACGGCCCCCCGCGTCCTCACCTCATCCCGGTCCGGCACCTCGGCTGCAGAATTCCGATTCAGCCGGCGGGCAGCGCGGCCAGCTGAGCGGTCAGCCGGGCGATGTCCTGGTCGGCCTGAGCCGCACGGGCCCGGACCTTGCTCACCACGTCATCCGGCGCCTTCGACATGAACTGCTCGTTCCCCAGCTTGGCGGCCACCTGCGCCGCCTCCTTGCGCGCCACCGCGAGGTCCTTCTCCAGGCGCTTGCGCTCCGCGGCCACATCGATGGCACCCGCCGTATCGATCTCCACGGCGATACCGCTCACATCGAGACGCGCCGTCGCCGCGAAGGACTCCGACGGCTCGTCCAGCCGGAGCAGCGAACGGATCGCGCTCTCATGGGGGGCCAGAGCCGTACCGGCGAGGGACAGCCGCGCCGCCACCCGCTGGCCCGGCTTGAGCCCCTGGTCGGAACGGAACCTGCGAACCTCGGTGACCAGGTTCTGAACCGCGAGGATCTCCTCCTCCGCCGACGGGTCACGCAGGGACTCCTGGACCGTGGGCCAGGGCGCGACCACGATGGACGGCCCCCCGGTCAGCGCCCTCCACAGCTCCTCGGTGACGAACGGCACCAGAGGGTGAAGCAGTCGCAGCAGCGCGTCGAAGACATGCCCCAAGACCAGCCGGGTGTGTTCCTGGCCCGCCGCGATCTGGATCTTGGCGAGTTCCACGTACCAGTCGCAGACCTCGTCCCAGGCGAAGTGGTAGAGCAGATCTGAGGCCTTGGCGAACTCGAACTCCTCGAAGGCGGCGTCCACGGACGCCGTGACCTCCTGGAGGCGGGAGAGGATCCACCGGTCCGCCGCGGTGAGCTCCGCCGCGGGAAGCTCTCCGACCGCGGCGCCGTTCATCAGGGCGAACCGGGTCGCGTTCCAGATCTTGTTGCAGAAGTTGCGGGAACCGCCCGCCCACTCCTCGCTGATCGCCACGTCGGAGCCCGGGTTGGCGCCGCGCAGCAGGGTGAAGCGGGTCGCGTCGGCGCCGAAGCGCTCCACCCAGTCCATCGGGTCCACCACGTTCCCGAACGACTTGGACATCTTCTTGCCGAACTGGTCGCGGACCATGCCGTGCAGCGCGACGGTCCGGAACGGCGGCCGGCCGTCCATCGCGTACAGGCCGAACATCATCATCCGGGCGACCCAGAAGAACAGGATGTCGTAGCCCGTCACCAGGACCGAGGTGGGATAGAACTTCTCCAGCTCGGGCGTCCGGTCGGGCCAGCCGAGGGTCGAGAACGGCCAGAGCCCCGAGGAGAACCAGGTGTCCAGGACGTCGGGGTCCTGGACGTAGCCCTCGGGCGCCTGCTCGTCCGGACCCACGCAGACGACCTCGCCGGCCGGGCCGTACCAGACGGGGATGCGGTGTCCCCACCACAGCTGCCGTGAGATGCACCAGTCGTGCATGTCGTCGACCCAGTCGAAGTAGCGCTTGGCGAGCTCCGGCGGGTGGATCTTCGTGCGGCCGTCCCGGACCGCGTCGCCCGCGGCCCTGGCCAGCGGTGAGACGTCGACGAACCACTGCAGCGAGAGACGGGGCTCGACCACCGTCTTGCAACGCGAGCAGTGGCCGACCGAGTGCAGGTAGGGCCGCTTCTCGGCGACGATCCGGCCCTGCTCCCGCAGCGCGGCGACCACGGCCGGCCGCGCCTCGAAGCGGTCGAGGCCCTCGAACGGACCGTGCGCGGTGATCACTCCGCGCTCGTCCATGACCGTCATCGACGGGAGCGAGTGCCGTCGGCCGATCTCGAAGTCGTTCGGGTCGTGGGCCGGGGTGACCTTGACCGCGCCGGTGCCGAAGGCGGGGTCGACGTGCTCGTCCGCCACGACCGGGATGCGGCGGCCGGTCAGCGGGAGCTCCACCTCGCGGCCGACCAGGTGGGCGTAGCGCTCGTCGGACGGGTGGACGGCCACGGCGGTGTCACCGAGCAGCGTCTCGGCCCGCGTGGTGGCGACCACGATGGAGTCGTCGCCGTCGCCGTACCGGATCGAGACGAGCTCTCCCTCGTCCTCGGTGTGCTCGACCTCGATGTCCGACAGGGCGGTGAGGCAGCGCGGGCACCAGTTGATGATGCGCTCGGCGCGGTAGATGAGCCCGTCGTCGAAGAGCTTCTTGAAGATCGTCTGCACCGCGCGGGAGAGTCCGGGGTCCATGGTGAAGCGCTCGCGGGACCAGTCGACGCCGTCCCCGAGCTTCTTCATCTGGCCGAGGATCCGGCCGCCGGACTCCTCCTTCCACTGCCAGACCCGCTCGACGAACGCCTCACGGCCGAGGTCGTGCCGGGACAGGCCGTCCTTGGCGATCTCGCGCTCGACGACGTTCTGGGTGGCGATGCCGGCGTGGTCCATGCCCGGCATCCAGAGCGTCTCCCTGCCCTCCATGCGGGCACGGCGAGTCAGCGCGTCCTGGATCGAGTGGTCCAGCGCGTGCCCCATGTGCAGGACACCGGTCACGTTCGGCGGCGGAAGGACGATGGTGTACGGCTCGCGCTCACTGCTCGGATCCGCGGCGAAGTATCCCTCCGCTACCCAGCGCTCGTAGCTCCGGGTCTCCACATCGGCGGGTGTGTACTGGGTGGGCAGCTCTGGAGTCGTCACGGTGCCCAATTCTAAGGACGTCCGGGCGGCCGTCGTCCCATCGCCCGGTGAGTCGCCGGTCCTCTGGGCGGCTCGCGCCCCGTCCGTCCGCCGGGGTCTCCCCGCCCGTGGACCGCTTCTCGCCGGGTCCCGGACACGGCGGCGCCCCCGCGGATGATCCGCGGGGGCGCCGCCGTACGGGATTCGGGCGGGTGCCGGGGCTAGGCCGACTTCTCGCGGGGGGCCCGCTGCTTGCTGAGTTGGTCGCGCGGGACGAGCGTCGGGTTGACGTGCTCCAGCACCGACTCCCGGGTGATGACGACGCGGGCCACGTCCTCGCGGGACGGCACCTCGTACATCACCGAGAGGAGGACCTCCTCCAGGATCGCCCGCAGGCCTCGCGCACCGGTGCCGCGCAGGATCGCCTGGTCGGCGATGGCCTCCAGGGCGTCCTGGGTGAACTCGAGTTCGACGTTGTCGAGCTCGAAGAGGCGGCGGTACTGCTTCACGAGGGCGTTGCGCGGCTCGGTGAGGATCTGGATGAGCGCCTCGCGGTCGAGGTTGTGCACGCTGGTGATGACCGGGAGGCGGCCGACGAACTCGGGGATCATGCCGAACTTCAGCAGGTCCTCGGGCATCACGTCGCCGAAGATGTCGGAGGAGTCGATGTCCTCCTTGGAGCGGATGATGGCGTTGAAGCCGATGCCCTTCTTGCCGATCCGGGACTCGATGATCTGCTCGAGGCCGGCGAAGGCTCCACCGCAGATGAACAGCACGTTGGTGGTGTCGATCTGGATGAACTCCTGGTGCGGGTGCTTGCGCCCGCCCTGCGGCGGCACGCTCGCGGTGGTGCCCTCCAGGATCTTCAGCAGCGCCTGCTGCACGCCCTCACCCGAGACGTCGCGGGTGATCGACGGGTTCTCGCTCTTGCGGGCGATCTTGTCGACCTCGTCGATGTAGATGATGCCGGTCTCGGCCTTCTTGACGTCGTAGTCGGCGGCCTGGATCAGCTTGAGCAGAATGTTCTCGACGTCCTCGCCCACGTAGCCCGCCTCGGTCAGCGCGGTGGCGTCGGCGATGGCGAACGGGACGTTCAGCATCTTCGCCAGCGTCTGGGCGAGCAGTGTCTTGCCGGAACCGGTCGGGCCCAGGAGCAGGATGTTCGACTTGGCCAACTCGAGGCCGTCGTCACGCCCGCGCTCGCCGGACTGCACCCGCTTGTAGTGGTTGTAGACCGCCACCGAGAGGGCCTTCTTCGCCTTGTCCTGACCGATGACGTAGGCGTCGAGGAACTCGTAGATCTCTCTCGGTTTGGGCAGGCTGTCCCACTTGAGCTCGGAGGACTCGCTGAGCTCCTCCTCGATGATCTCGTTGCAGAGATCGATGCACTCATCGCAGATGTATACGCCGGGCCCGGCGATGAGCTTCTTGACTTGCTTCTGGCTCTTCCCGCAGAAAGAGCACTTCAGCAGGTCTCCCCCGTCGCCGATGCGTGCCACCCCAGATACTCCTTTGCGTGGGACCGCCTGGCTGCCGCGGTCCGGTTCTTTCGAGACCGGTCGGAACCCGGTACGAAAAGTCATCCCGCTTAGGTTTCGACGTTACCGCCTTCTGAGCCCTCAGTGAGCCCTCTGACGGCGAGTCGCACCGGAAGGTGCCCAATTGGGCACCGTTCCGATGCAATCTACCTCCTCAGGAGGCGACAGCCTTGGCGAGCTTCTTGCGCGACGGGATGATGTCGTCGATCAGCCCGTACGCCTTGGCTTCCTCCGCGTCCAGAATCTTGTCGCGCTCGATGTCCTTGCGGATCTCCTCGGCGCCCTTGCCAGAGTGGCGCGCCACCAGGGTCTCCAGGAGCGCGCGCATCCGCAGGATCTCGCGCGCCTGGATCTCGATGTCGCTCCCCTGTCCGCCGCCCTCGGTGGAGGGCTGGTGGATGAGCATCCTGGCGTTCGGCAGGGCGAACCGCTTGCCCGCCGTACCGCCGGCCAGCAGGACCGCGGCGGCCGAGGCCGCCTGGCCCAGACAGACCGTCTGGATGTCCGGCCGGACGAACTGCATCGTGTCGTAGATCGCCGTCATGGCGGTGAACGACCCGCCCGGCGAGTTGATGTAGATGCTGATGTCACGGTCGGGGTCGAGCGACTCCAGCGTCAGCAACTGCGCCATGACGTCGTTGGCGGACGCGTCGTCGATCTGCACACCGAGGAAGATGATGCGATCCTCGAACAGTTTATTGTACGGGTTCATCTCCTTCACGCCGTACGACGTGCGCTCGACGAAGGAGGGGAGAACGTAGCGGCCGTTGATGTCTCCCGGCCGGATCAACTCACTCACGTTGTGTCCCTTCAGGAGACGGCGCCCTCGGAGGGCACCTGGCGGGCGCTCCGGACGACGTTGTCGATGAAGCCGTAGTCCTTGGCCTCCTCGGCCGTGAACCAGCGGTCTCGGTCGGAGTCGGCCTCGATCTGCGCCAGGTCCTGGCCCGTGTGGAACGCGATGCGCTCCGCGAGGGTCTTCTTGACGTAGAGCATCTGCTCCGCCTGGATGGCGATGTCGGCGGCGGTGCCGCCGATGCCGCCCGAAGGCTGGTGCATCATGATGCGTGCGTGCGGCAGGGCGTAGCGCTTGCCCGGCGCGCCGGCGCAGAGGAGGAACTGGCCCATGGAGGCGGCCAGACCCATCGCGACCGTGCACACGTCGTTCGGCACGTATTCCATCATGTCGTAAATCGCCATGCCGGCGGTCACCGACCCGCCAGGCGAGTTGATGTAGAGCCAGATGTCCCGCTCGGAGTCATCCGCTGCCAGGAGAAGCAGCTCGGCACAGATTCGGTTGGCGATCTCGTCGTTGACCTGGGTGCCCAGCACGATGATGCGCTCACGCAGCAGCCGCTGGTAGAGCTGGTCTTCGAGCCTGAACGAGCCGGTCGGCTGGCTCATCGACTCGGGCCCGGAGCCGGTCGGCTGGTAGAAGGTCGGCGGGCTGGTCACAGCGTCACCTTCCGATGCGTCGTAATCGATTGGCTTTGCTTGTGACCTTAACGCGCGGCGCCTACCGGACATGCCCCCTCCACGTGCTGTTCGCCGACAGCGCATGATGAGCCCGCTCCCGCCCCGGTGCGCATCCGGCGGTTCCGCCGTCCCCAGGAGGGGCCGGGAGAGCCCGGTGGAGGGCGCTGCGGGGTTCCGGCCGCGCCCCGTCCGCCGCTCCGTCCGGGGCTCCCGGAACCGGTCGCGCCTCGCGGAAACCGGAACGGCGCCCCCGCCGTGTGGACACGGTGGGGGCGCCGCGGGTGTTCCAGCGGAGCGAGGGCTTACTCCTCGGTCTTCTCCTCGGCGGGCTCCTCGGTGGGCTCCTCGCCGTTGATCTCGGTGTAGATGGCTTTGAGGTCCACCTCGTTGCCGGCCTCGTCGACGACCTTGGCGGCGTCGCCGATGACGCTCTTGGCCTTGTCGCGGACGATCTCGACCATGGCCAGGGTGAGCTGGTCGTTGTCCGCCAGGTGCTGGGCCAGCACGTTCGGGGCGACGTTCATCTGCATGGCGCGCCGCACCACGAAGTTGGTCAGCTCCTGCTCGCTGACGCCGAGCTCCTCGGCCTTGACGATCTTGTCGAGGACGAAGCCGGTCTTGAGCGCCTTGGCGGAGCTCGCCTCGAACTCGGCGTGGCGCTCCTCCTCGGTGGTCTGGTAGAGGCGGAAGTACGCGTCCTTGCTCAGGCCGCTCTCGGCGATCTGGTGCTCGAGATTGTGCTTGCGGTTGTCGAGCTCGGCCTTGAGCGCGCTCTCCGGAAGCGGAATGTCGATCTTGTCGAGGAGGGCGTCGAGGGCGTTCTCCCGCGCCTGCACGACCTGGTCGATGAGCTTGTTGCGGCGGATCTGCTCGCGGAGGCTGTCCTTGAGCTCGCCGAGGGTGTCGAACTCGCTCGCCAGCTGGGCGAACTCGTCGTCGAGCTCGGGGAGGACCTTCTCCTTGACGCTCTTGACGGTGATGGTCACCACGGCCTCCTCGCCGGCGTTCTCGCCGCCGACCAGGTTGGTGGTGAACTCCTTGGCGTCACCGGCGGACATGCCCACCAGCGCGTCGTCCAGGCCCTGCAGCACCGAGCCGGCACCGACCTCGTAGGAGACGTCGCTCGCCTGCTGCTCCTCGATGTTCACGCCGTCGATCGCGGCGGCGAGGTCCATGACGACGAAGTCGCCGTTCGCGGCGGGGCGCTCGACGCCGGTCAGCGTGGCGAAGCGCTGCCGCAGGCCGTCCAGCTGGGTGTCGACGTCCTCGTCGGACACCTCGGCGACCGGGACGGTGACCTCGAGACCCTGGTAGTCGGGCACCTCGAAGTTCGGGCGGATGTCGACCTCGGCGGTGAACTCGACCTGCTCACCGTCCTCGATCTTGGTGACCTCGATCTCCGGCTGGCTGACCGGGAAGATGTCGCTCTCGTCGACGGCCTGGCCGTACAGCTTCGGCACCGCGTCGTTGAGGGTCTCCTCCAGCACCACCGCGCGGCCGAAGCGCTGCTCGATGATGCGGGCCGGAACCTTGCCGGGGCGGAAGCCGGGAACGCGCACCTGCTGCGCGACCTTCTTGTAAGCCGCCTGCATGCTCTCGCCGAGCTCCTCGAACGGCACCTCGACAGTGAGCTTGACCCGGGTCGGGCTGAGCTCCTCGACAGCGGTCTTCACGGGGTGGTCTCCTTGATCAAGCTTCGAGTGATCGCGGGCGCGCGCCAATTCGTACGGCTATCGCGGCAAGCTCGCGCGCCGCGCCCACATGAGCGGCGCAGGGCACAGCCTCAAGAGATGCGGATCGGGGCATGCTCCACTGCGGCGGGTGTCCAGCGCCACAGGCCAGTCTAGGGCAGACCCGTACCCCGCAGCGAACGGCGCGGGTCAGATCTCCTTGATGATGCGCCGGAGGATGTCGACGGTCTCACCCGGCGTGGTGCTCACCGCGCACAGACGCTCCATGACCTCGCTGTAGCGGTCCACCTCCTCGGGCTTGTCGAGGTAGAGCGCGCTGGCGAGCTGCTCGACGTAGACGACGTCGGGAAGCTCGCTGTCGTGGAAGCGCAGCACGCTGAAGGCGCCGCCCTCCGCGCTGTGCCCGCCGAAGCTGAACGGCATCACCTGAATCGTGATGTTCGGCTGGCGCATCAGCTCCATCAGGCGCTCCAGCTGCGCCCGCATCACCTCGGTGCCGCCGATGGGGCGCCGCAGCGCCGCCTCGTCGATGACCGCCCAGAAGAACGGACCGTCGGACCGCTCCAGCACCCGCTGGCGCTCCAGGCGCAGGTCCACCCGGCGCGCGATCTCCTCGGGCGCGATCCCGGCGCCGCCGGCGGTGATGACGGCTCTGGCGTACTCCTCGGTCTGGAGCAGGCCGGGCACGAACTGCACCTCGTAGGTGCGGATGCGGGCCGCCGCCTCCTCGAGGCCGACGTACGTCTGGAACCAGTTGGGGAGCAGGTCGTTGAAGCGGTGCCACCAGCCGGGCTCGTTCGCCCTGGACAGAAGGTCCATCACGGCCGTCCGCGCCTCTTCGTCCTCCACCCCGTAGAAGGTGAGCAGGTCCGAGACGTCGCGCTCCCGCAACCCGACCCGTCCGAGCTCCATTCTGCTGATCTTGGATTCGGAGCCTCGGATCAGATGGCCGGCGTCCTCCCGCGTGAGGCCCCTGGCCTCGCGCAGACGGCGCAGCTGGGAACCCAGGAGGATGCGCAGAGCTGTGGGACCCGATCCCTGCTGGATCTGCGTCACTTCGCCTCCCTATTCACTTAGGCCAGCGCACACAGTGTCACCACTTCCGGCCGTTATGACAAGGCCTGGACGCGCGCCCTATTGGTCAACCTCATACCCTAAACGCACATGCCGCTGCACGCTGCAACTGCACGTGCATTTGGGTCTTGCAGGAGCCGCCCGCGTGACTCATGATGGCTTGGTGCATATTGGGCTTATAGTGCACAAGTTTTGAAAACTCTCAACGGCGCGGAGAGCTCACGATGACAGCGGGAGGTACCGGCAGGATGGTGGAGGAGCCGCGATCGGCCGCCGCCTGTCTGCAGGCGACTCGTGAGATCGGCTTCGACGAGCTGCTCACGGCCGACCGCTCGGACGCGGCGGCCTGCCCGCTGCCCCGTCAGGCCGACTCGGTGAAGACCGCCCGGGACGTGACGCGCTCCACGCTGAACGACTGGGGGCTGTCCGAGCTCAGCGACGACGCCGCGTTAGTGGTTTCGGAACTTGTCACCAACGCCGTTCGCTACGCTCTGTGCCCGTCCAGCCGGTCCGAGGCGCCGATCACCCTGATGCTGCTGCGGCTCTCACCCCATGTGCTCCTCGCCGTGGCCGACCCCAGCGACACGCCGCCCGTGCCGAAGGAACCGGACTTCGTCTCCGAGAACGGCCGTGGGCTGTACATCGTGGAGACCTACAGCCGCTATTGGGGCTGGGACCACCTCGCCCGCGGAGGCAAGGCCGTCTGGGCGCTCTTCAGCGGCACCGCCTGAGCACCGTCGCGCGAGCCGGAAAAAGCAAGAACCGGGCACCGGTCGGAACCGGCACCCGGTCGATGTCGGGGTGACAGGATTTGAACCTGCGGCCCCCTGCTCCCAAAGCAGGTGCGCTACCAAGCTGCGCCACACCCCGGCGGTCGGGTACGCGCACGGTCCGGATCTCCGGTACGATTACGCCCTGACGACCGGATGAAGTCTAGACCAGACCAACACCGGATCGCGCGGACGTAGCTCAATGGTAGAGCCCCAGTCTTCCAAACTGGCTACGCGGGTTCGATTCCCGTCGTCCGCTCCACGCAAGAAGGGCCAGGTCACCGGCTATCCGGGGATCTGGCCCTGCTTTTTCCGGCGGACTTCCCGATCTTTCACACCGGTCCGGCCGATCAGCCGCTCGCGGGGCCGCTCAGCCACTGCTTGAAGCGGAGGTCCTCCACGAACGCGGTGTCCGCGACCCCGTCCGCGGGATGACCTTCGACCATCTCCTCCGGCAGGACCCTCTCCGGGAGCCGCCGCCAGTCCTTCTCCTCCTTCTCCATGGGACCAGCGTACGTCCGCGCACGTGCCGTACCGGGTGGTGGAAGAGGGCGCAGGCGTGCGCAAAGGACAAAGGGGAAACGCGTAGACCACAGAGGGTGAGGTGAACGACACTGAGGGCAGCGACCCCTGGAGGCGAACCGTGTCCGAGGCCACCCGAGTGCTGCTCGACGAGTCCCGCATCCCGCGTCACTGGTACAACGTCCTGGCCGACCTCCCGGCCCCTCCCCCGCCGCCGCTGCACCCCGGCACCCTGCAGCCGGCCGGTCCCGACGACCTGGCTCCGCTCTTCCCGGCGGAGCTGATCCGCCAGGAGGTCTGCACCGACCGGTTCGTCCCCATCCCGGACGGCGTCCGGGAGGTCTACCGGCTCTGGCGGCCGACCCCGCTGATCCGTGCCCGGCGGCTCGAGCGCTCGCTCGGCACCCCGGCCCGGATCTACTACAAGTACGAGGGCGGTTCCCCGTCCGGCTCCCACAAGCCCAACACCGCCGTCCCCCAGGCGTACTACAACGCCCGCGAGGGGGTCCGCCGCCTCACCACCGAGACCGGCGCCGGGCAGTGGGGCTCGGCCCTGGCGTTCGCCTGCGCGCAGTACGGCCTCGACTGCGAGGTCTGGATGGTCCGCGCCTCCTACGACCAGAAACCGCACCGCCGGTCCCTCATGCGGGTGTACGGCGCGGCCGTGCACGCGAGCCCGTCACCGGAAACCGTCTCGGGCAGCAAGGTCCTGGCCGAGGACCCCGATTCCCCCGGCAGCCTGGGCATCGCGATCAGCGAGGCCGTCGAGGTGGCCGCGGCCGCCCCCGACACCCGGTACGCGCTGGGCAGCGTGCTCAACCACGTGCTGCTCCACCAGACGGTCATCGGCGAGGAGGCGATCGAGCAGCTGGCGGCGTTCGGCGAGGCGCCGGACCTGATCGTCGGCTGCACGGGCGGCGGGTCCAACTTCGCCGGGCTCGCCTTCCCGTTCCTGCGGGAGAAGCTGGCCGGGCGGATGGACCCGGTCATCCGGGCGGTGGAGCCCGAGGCCTGCCCGTCGCTGACCCGGGGCGTCTACGCCTACGACTTCGGCGACGCCGCCGGGCTCACCCCGCTGCTGAAGATGCACACGCTCGGCCACGGCTTCGTGCCCGACCCGATCCACGCGGGCGGCCTGCGCTACCACGGCATGTCCCCGCTGATCTCGCACCTGCACGAGCTGGGCCTGTTCGAGGCGGTGGCCAAGGGGCAGACCGAGTGCTTCGAAGCCGGGCTGCGTTTCGCCAGGACCGAGGGGATCGTCCCCGCCCCGGAGCCGACGCACGCGCTGGCCGAGACCGTCGCCGAGGCGCTCCGCTGCCGGGAGACCGGCGAGCCGAAGGTCATCCTGACCACGCTGTGCGGGCACGGCCACTTCGACCTGAACGCCTACGACCGCCACCTGTCGGGGGAGATGGAGGACTTCGCGCTGCCGCAGGAGCGCATCGACACCGCGCTGGAGGAGCTGCCCGTCATCTGAGAGCGGGGATCGGCCGCGCCTCTCGGCGTGTCCCCGGACCCGGACGAGACATCCGGCCGTTTCTCAGGTAAACATGAGACTCCATCGTAGATCATTCTTTACGCTTGGCCCGGACAGGAGTCAAGGCACTGGAGGAACACGTCAAGGACCCCGGTCGAAGGCCAGGGCGTGAGGCACGGCGTCGCCGTCACCTCACGTCCGCGTCGACCAGCCCGGTCATCGGTGAATGGAGGTGCGAGAAGATGACTGCGTCCGATGCACGGCGGCAGACCCACCGGCGGCCGCCTCCTCAGCCCGTCGTTCCGGAACCCACGGGAGCGGACACCCCGGCCCCCGTTCACGAGCCATGGCGGGACGCATGAGCACCGATGCCCCGGCGGAGCGGGCCGACCACCGCTTCGTGACCAAGACCCCCGCGGCGGGCGAGGTCCGGATGGGCAGTCCGGCCTCCGTGCACGAGCGCTTCTCGCTGCTCAACGCCGCCAGCAAGCGCATCGGCACCACCCTGGACATGTTCGAGACGGGCCGGGAGCTGATGGAGGTCGCCGTGCCGCGCTTCGCCGACGCGGCCGGCATCCTGGTGCAGGACCGGCTCGTCACCGACGGCGAGTTCCCGCACCGCAGCACCGACGGCTCGGCGCTGGTGCGGCGCCTCGCGGTCGGCGTGGCGTCCGCCGCCCCGGGGGAGTACGCCCAAGCCTTCCCGGTGGACGAGGTCACCGTCTACGACGCCTGGACGCCGTACGCCAAGGTGATGGCCACCGGCAATCCGATCCTGTACCCCCGGCTGGGCGCCCGCACCGCGCGGGAGATCGGCCGCGCCTGGAAGCACGACACGGCGGCCAGGGTGCTGGAGGACAGCTCGTTCCTGGTGGTGCCGTTGAAGGCACGCGGCCGGGTGCTGGGCTTCGTCGTCTTCACCCGCCGGCCGGACAGCGACCCCTTCGACGAGCAGGACGTGGCTCTCGGCGAGGAACTCGCGGCCAGAACCGCGATCTGCCTGGACAACGCCCGGCTCTACGGCCACGAGCGCCGGACCGCGCTGACCCTGCAGAGCAGCCTGCTCCCCTCCGACCTCTACCAGCCCCTCGGCCTGTCGATCGCCTCCCGCTACCTGCCGGCGAGCGACCTGGCGAGCGTCGGCGGCGACTGGTACGACGTGATCCCGCTGCCGGGGTGCCGGGTCGCCCTGGTGGTCGGCGACGTGATGGGGCACGGCACCCGGGCCGCCGCCACGATGGGCCAGCTCCGGGTGGCGGCCCGCACCCTGGCCAGCCTCGACCTGAGCCCCGGCGAGGTGCTGTTCCGGCTCAACCGGATGAGCCAGGACCTGGACGGCAGCCAGATCGCGACCTGCGTCTACGCCACCTACGATCCGGTCACCCGGCTCTGCACGATCGCCCGCGCCGGGCACGTGCCTCCGGTCCTGGTGCACCCGGACGGCACGACGGAGATCGTCGAAGTGCCCGCGGGCCTCCCGCTCGGCATCGGCAACGACCCGGTCGAGACCGCCTCGCTCACCCTGCCGCACGGTTCCGTGCTCGCCCTCTACACCGACGGCCTGGTGGAGAGCCGCGACCGCGACATCGACGAGGGCATCGGCGCGCTGCGGCACCTGCTCTCCGGCCGGATCGAGGAGCTGGGCAAGGACCTGGATGAGATCTGCGACCTCACGATCGGCGCCCAGCGGCCGGGGCACGAACGCGACGACATCGCGCTCCTGCTGGCCCGGGTGCACGAGCTGTCCGAGAACGAGGTCGCCGTGCTCGCGCTCCCCCCGGACAGCCGTTCGGCGGCGAAGGCCCGCGGCTTCGTCCGTGCCACGCTCACCGAGTGGGGGCTGGAGTCCGTCTCCGACGGCACCGAGCTCATGGTGAGCGAGCTGGTCACCAACGCGGTCCGGCACGGTGAGGGGTCCGTCGGGCTCCGCCTGCTGCGCGGCCCGAGCCTGGTCTGCGAGGTGGCCGACCGCTCGCCCTCGATGCCGGTCATGCGGGAGGCCGCGGGCACCGACGACAGCGGCCGGGGACTGCAGCTCATCAACTGGATGGCCCACCGCTGGGGCACCCGCCCGACACCCCAGGGGAAGATCGTCTGGGTGGAGCAGAAGCTGCTCTAGAACCGCTCCAGGACACCCGCCGCCGGGCGCGGACCGCATGATGCCCGCCGTACGGCGTTCCCCCGTCGCCTGAAGGCGGCGGTCCCCTGCCGAGGCTCTGATGGAACCCCTGTCGCAGATGGGGGACGCCCCACCCGGTCATGCCCGACGGGTGCGCTGACTACTGGCGCTCCACGGGTTACGGTCGAATCGATGATTCGGGAGGGCTGCACATGACCATCGACATCCGGGAGGCCTACCGGCGGGCGCTGGACGACTTCGGCGCCCTCGTCCACCGGATCGCACCCGGGCAGTGGGAGAACCCGACACCGTGCGCGGGCTGGGACGTCCGCACCCTGGTCAACCATGTGGTGAGCGAGAGCCTGTGCGTGCCCGAGCTGTTCGCCGGGCGGGGCACCGCGGAGATCGGCGGCGCCTTCGACGGCGACATGCTCGGCGACGACCCGCTGAAGGCGTTCGACGCCTCGGCGTCCGCCGCCGTTCAGGCGACCGGTGACGACGGTTCCCTGACGGCCGTCGTCCGGCTCTCGTTCGGCGACGTGCCCGGCGCGGAGTACATCACCGAGCTGTTCGCCGACGCCCTCATCCACACCTGGGACCTGGCCCGGGCGATCGGCGCGGACGAGCGGCTCGACCCCGAGCTGGTCGAGGCCTGCGCGGCCTGGTTCGCCGACGCCGGGGACGACTACCGGCAGGCGGGCGTCATGGGCGATCCGCATCCGGTGCCCGCGGCACCGGCCTGCAGGCCAGGCTCCTCGCCGCCTGGGGCCGCACCGGCTGAGGCCCGCCGTACCCGAGACGGCTCCGGCGGAGGATCCGGCCCGGGACGACCGCGGCTCCACGGGTCCTGCGCCGTGCCTCCGGCGGGAGCGCAGCGCCCGGCGGAGGATCCGGTCCGCGACGGAGCCCCGCGGCGCGCTACCGCGCCGCGGGCCGCCTGCCGTGGTTGGCCTTCCGCTTCTTCCTCGCCCGCGCCTTGCGCGCCCGTCTGCCCATCGCGACCGCCTCCGTCCGTGGATCCCAGGTCAGGTCTCCACCGTCCCCCGGGAACGCACGCCGTACAAGGCCCAAGTCGCGGGTCTTCCGGCGGCCGCCCTTAGAGTCCGGGCATGAGCTCTCAACTGGTGGACCGCTGGCGCGCCCTGGCCGGCCCCGGCGCCGACCGCCTCGGCGCGGACCTGATCTCCCGGTACGGCGAGCCGCACCGCAGGTACCACACGGCCGCCCACCTGGAGGCGGTGCTCGACCACGTCGACGCGCTGGCCGGGCACGCCGGCGATCCCGACCTGGTACGGCTCGCGGCCTGGTTCCACGACGCCGTCTACGATCCGCGGCGCGGCGACAACGAGGAGCGCAGCGCCCGGATGGCCGAGCGGGCGCTGCCCGAGCTGGGCCTGCCGGCCTCGGCGGTGGCGGCGGTGGCGCGCCTGGTCAGGCTCACCGTCACCCACGCCCCCGCCGCCGGCGACGCGGACGGAGCCGTGCTGTGCGACGCCGACCTGGCGATCCTGGCCGCTTCCCCGGAGGTCTACGCCGCCTACGCGGCGGCCGTGCGCGAGGAGTACGCCTTCGTCCCGGGGGAGGCGTTCCGGACCGGGCGGGCGGCCGTGCTGCGCTCGCTGCTGGACCTTCCAATGATCTTCCACTCCCCGGCCGCTTCGGGCTGGGAGGGGGCCGCTCGGGAGAACATGCGGGGGGAACTCGACCGCCTGTGAGGGATTATCCAGCATAAACGAACATCTTCCAGGCACTTCGATGTGGTAATTTGATGGAAGTTGTTTGATTAAGGAGTGGGTCAATGCTCGCCCAACAGCGGCAGCAGGCGATTCTGGAACGGGTGCGCGGCAGCGGCGGCGTCCGTGTCGCCGATCTCGTCCGGGAGCTCGGCGTGTCCGACATGACGATCCGCCGGGACCTGGAGGTCCTCGCCGAGCGCGGTCTGCTGGAGAAGGTCCACGGCGGGGCGACCGCCGCCGGTCCCGGGTCGACCGAGGAACCCGGGTTCGCCGCCAAATCGGCGCGCCAGCAGCCGGAGAAGGAGGCGATCGCCCGGCAGGCGGCCCGGCTCGTCCGGCCCGGCACGGCCATCGCGCTCTCGGCGGGCACCACGACCTGGACGCTGGCCCACTTCGTCGTCGACGTCCCCGAGCTGACGGTCATCACCAACTCGATCCGGATCGCCGACGTCTTCCACCGCTCGCCCCGCGCCGACCGCACGGTCGTGCTGACCGGCGGCGTGCGCACCCCCTCCGACGCACTGGTCGGACCGGTCGCGGTGGCCGCGATCCGCGGGCTGCACGTGGACACCCTCTTCCTCGGGGTGCACGGGATGAGCGCCCGCGCCGGGTTCACCACGCCCAACCTCCTGGAGGCCGAGACCGACCGCGAACTGGTCGCCTCCGCGCACCGCCTGGTCGT
Organism: Planomonospora algeriensis; assembly: GCF_977012225.1. Lineage (NCBI taxonomy): Bacteria > Bacillati > Actinomycetota > Actinomycetes > Streptosporangiales > Streptosporangiaceae > Planomonospora > Planomonospora algeriensis. The sequence goes on from NZ_CDRNDK010000002.1 coordinate 16,104, forward strand.
GCCCGCCGACCACACCAAGTGGGACACGGTCGGGATCAGCACCATCGCCCGGCTGTCCGAGGCTCACGTCGTCATCAGCGATCCCGGACTGCCCCAGGAGGCCCGCGAGGAGCTCTCCTCCCAGGCGGGCGAGCTCGTCATCGCCGAACCGGAGCAGGACAGGCAGGTGGCGGACCGGTGAAGCGCACCCTCACCCACCTGGCCGACGGCCGGGAGCTGTTCTACTTCGACCGGCACGACGGCGCGGACCGCGGCGCCGTCGACGAGCGCGGGCTTCCGCCCCGCCCGGCTCCCTCGGAACTGCGCTACGACCCGCTGACCGAGGAGTGGATCGCGATCGCGGGGCACCGGCAGAGCCGGACCTTCCTGCCCCCCGCCGACCAGTGCCCGCTCTGCCCGTCGGCCCCCGGCCGCCTCTCCGAGATCCCCGCCTCCTCCTACGACGTCGTCGTCTTCGAGAACCGGTTCCCCTCGTTCTCCATCCCCCTCGGCGCCTCCGGTGATCCCGGCGGTCACGCCGGAGCGGGCGCGATCGGCGAGACCCGCCCGGGCCTGGGCCGCTGCGAGGTGGTCTGCTTCACCTCCGACCACGCCTCGTCCTTCTCCTCGCTCTCCCCCGAGCAGGTCGAGCTGGTCATGGAGGCCTGGATCGACCGCACGGCGGAGCTGTCGGCGATCCCCGGCGTGGAGCAGGTGTTCTGCTTCGAGAACCGCGGAGCGGAGATCGGCATCACCCTGGCCCACCCGCACGGCCAGATCTACGCCTACCCCTACGTGACCCCGCGCACGAAGCTGACCCTGCGGGCCGCCGAGCGCCACCGGGAGCGGACCGGCGGGAACCTGTTCGCCGACGTCCTGGCCGCCGAGCAGGAGGCCGGGGTGCGGGTGGTCGCCGCCAACGAGCACTGGACGGCGTTCGTCCCGGCCGCGGCCCGCTGGCCGTTCGAGGTGCACCTCTACCCCCACCGGCGGGTCGCCGACCTGGGCGGGCTGGATCAGGCCGAACGCGCGGCGTTCGGGCCGCTCTACACCGACGTGCTGCGCCGGCTGGACGGGCTGTTCGGCGTGCCCATGCCGTACGTCGCGGCCTGGCACCAGGCGCCGGTCAGCTTCGGGCGGGAGCTGTCGTACGCGCACCTGGAGCTCTTCAGCATCCGCCGGGCGCCGGACAAGCTGAAGTACCTCGCCGGGTCGGAGTCCGCGATGGGGGCTTTCGTGAACGACGTCCTGCCCGAGGAGGCGGCCCGTCTCCTGCGCGAGGCGATCACGGGTTGATCACCTCTTGGTCTCGGCTTGGAGCCGCATGACCATCCCATTACCACTACTATCCTTCAGTCGTCGGCTTCAACAGCAGATATGCCTAATCCCGGGCGCCTCGCCCGGGAGCCGGGGAACCACCGCATCTGGGGTGAACCACGTCAGTGGAAGGGCTTCCTCCAGCCCGAACCCGTCAGCTAACCCGGCCGGCTGAAGGAGAGGAGAGTTCGTGGCGGCTGCGTCGCCTACGTCGTCTGCATCGCCGATGTCCCCCGGGTTCCGTCACCGCGCGGCCGCGGCCGTCTGCCTGATCTCCGCGCTCGGCTTCACCCTCGGCGTCCCCGCCGCGGGCCTCGCGGAGCCCAAACCCACCGAGGCGGAGCTCCGCAAGGACCTGAAGCGGCTCGGCAAGAAGGTCGACGGGCTCATCGAGGCCTACGCGGCCAAGCGGGAGTCCGTGCGCAAGGCGGAGAAGGCGGAGAACGTCGCCAAGGACAATCTCCGCAAGGCGGAGAAGACCTACCAGGAGGCCAAGCGGGAGGTCGATTCGATCGCCCAGCTCCGCTACCAGAGCAACTCCGGCGACCTGCCCGTGCTGCTGTTCTCCGGCGGGGGCGACATGGCCGCCGCCGCCGTGATGGAGCAGCTCGTCGCCCAGCAGGGCGCCTACCTGGAGGATTTCGCCACCAGCAGGGAGCGCAGGAAGCAGGCCGCGGAGCAGGCCGCCCGGCTCACCGACGACCTCCGGAAGGAGGCCGAGGAGGTCGAGGAACGGCGCGAGGAGGCCGAGAAGGTGATCCGCGACATCAAGCGGAAGCTGGACCAGCTGGTCCCCCTCGGCTCCGGCCGCCGCGCCGACGGCAGCTGGGTGCCCCAGCTGCCCAACGGCCCCGACAACATCACCGACCGCACCCGGAACATGCGCGACGTCGTCAAGCGGCGCTTCGAGCTGACCCACACGGTCGGCTGCTACCGGAGCATGAACGACGGAGGCGAGCACCCCCTGGGCCGCGCCTGCGACTTCATGATGAGCACCGGCGGGGCGATGCCCTCGGCCGCCAACCTCAAGCTCGGCGACGAGATCGCCGCCTGGGTCCTGAAGAACAGGAGCAAGCTCGGCGTCAAGTACGTGATCTGGCGCCAGCGCATCAACCACGGCTCCGGCTGGCGCTTCATGTCCGATCGCGGCGGCAACACCGCCAACCACTACGACCACGTGCACATCTCGATGCTCTGACCCGCCGCCCCCGCCGGACGGGGGTTCCGGACGGGGGGGGTCCGGCCGGAGAAACGGCATGACAGCGGTCGGGCACGCGGGCAGGATGAGGCCCCATGAGTGACAACCGGGTCAATCCCCCCTTCATCGCCGATGAGACGTCCATGCTGTACACCTGGCTGGACTGGCACCGCGAGACCCTCGCCGTCAAGTGCGCGGGCCTGACCGAGGAGCAGCTGCGGCTGCGCGCCGCCGCGCCGTCCGCGCTCTCGCTGCTGGGCCTGGTCCGGCACCTGGCCGAGGTGGAGCGCTACTGGTTCCGCGAGATCCTGGCGGGCGAGGACGTGCCCGACCTCTTCTGCAGCCGGGAGGACCCCGACGGGGACTTCGACAACGTGGAGACCGCCTCGGCCGAGGAGGCGTTCGCGCACTGGCGGGCCGCGATCGACGACGCCCGGCGCCTGTCCGCCGGGCTGCCGCTGGAGACCCTGGCCAAGACGCCGCGCAGGGGCGAGGAGGTCTCGCTCCGCTGGATCCTGGTCCACATGATCGAGGAGTACGCCCGGCACAACGGCCACGCCGACATCATCCGCGAGCACATCGACGGCGTCACGGGCGAGTAGCCGCTCCCCGGGTGAGACCCGCGGCCCCGCCGCCGTCCGGGACCGCACCGGGCTCCGCGCCCGGCCCCGGCTCCCCCGGCCCGCCGGATCGCGGGGCCGGGGCGGACTTCACCGCTCCACCGGCCCGCCGGGTTCCGGTGCCGGGGCGGACTTCACCGCTCCACCGGTCCCCCCTCCCTCCAGCGCCTCGGCGATCAGGCGGTCGAGGGCGGCCGAGTCCGCCGGACGGGCCGTGGCCGCCTCGGCGAACCGGGTGAGCAGCCGAGCGAACGCCTCCCGGTCCGCCCGGTCCCAGTCGGCCATCAGGCCGTCGAGGTGGGCCCGCCGGTAGCGGACCACCGTCTCCAGGACCCTGCGGCCGGGCGCGCTCAACACGAGCCGGGCCCGCCTGGCGTCGACCTCGGACTCCTCGCGGGTCACCAGGCCCGCGCCGATCGCGTCGTTGACCAGCCTGCTCGCCGTGGAGGGGTCGACGTCGAGCTGCTCGGCGACGGCCCCCACGGTCACCTCGGCGACATCCAGGCTCAGCTTGTGCACGGCGTGCACGACCATCACGTTGGACATCTGCACCGGCCGCTGCGGATCGGCGGCCTTACGCGCGCGCAGCGGCCGCGACCATATCCGGCGCAACCGGAACAGGGCCACGTCGATCACCGCTCCGGGCGTCCCGTCCTCCACGGCCCCACCCTATCGGCGGACGCCGCGGCCGGCCGCGCCCGAAGCCGGGTCAGCCGGCCAGGCGGATCGGGTTGACCAGGTCGGCGTACATCAGCAGACCGGCCACCGCGATCATCACGAAGGCCAGCACGTAGGTCAGCGGGAGCACCTTGGCGATGTCCACGTGCCCCGGCTCGGGCCTGCGGGTGACGCGGGCGAAGCCGCGCTTGACCCCCTCCCAGAGGCCGCCCGCGATGTGGCCGCCGTCCAGCGGGAGCAGGGGGATCAGGTTGAACAGGCCGATCGCCAGGTTGAAGCTGGCCAGCAGGCTGATGAAGACGGCCGCCTTGTTCTCCAGCGGGATGTCGGAGGCCGCGATCTCACCGCCGATGCGGCTGACCCCGACGACGCCGATGGGACCGTCCTTGTCGCGCTCCTCTCCGGAGAAGGCGGCGTTCCAGACGCCGACCATCTTCTCCGGGAAGCGGAGCAGCGCGGTGGCGGTCCTGGAGGTGAGGTCCCCCATGTGCACGACCACGGCGCCGAAGCTCTGCTTCTCGATGACCTGCCTGGGGCTGACCCCCAGGTAGCCGACCCGCTCCAGCTTGCCCGGCTCGTCGAGGGACTCGCGCTCCTGGGCGATGAGCGTGGCCGTGAGGGTCATCGCCTGCCCGCCCCGGGTGATGCCGATCTGCACCGGCCCGGCTCCGCTGCCGCGGATGGCGCGGGTCGCCGCGTCCCAGGTGGTGACGGGCCTGCCGGCGACCGAGACGATGACGTCGCCGGGGCGCAGTCCCGCCGCGGCGGCGGGACTGGCCGCGTCGGCGGCGGTGCACTCGGGGTTGGCGGCGTACTCGGCGGTGGTCTTCACGCACTCCGGGACCGAGGCGACCTCCGTCTTCAGCACCGCGATGCCGAAGCCCATGAGCACGACGGCGAACAGGACGAACGCCAGCACGAAGTTCATCGCCGGGCCGCCCGCCATGATGATGACCTTCTGCCACCAGGGCTTGCGGTAGAAGACGCGGTCCTCGTCCCCCGGGCGGACCTCCTCCAGCGCGACCTCGCGGGCGTTCTCGATCAGGCCCTGCCACGGGCCGGTGGAGACCGAGCGCACCTTGCCCGGCGCGTCGCCGGCGCGGGGCGGCAGCATGCCGATCATGCGGATGTAACCACCGAAGGGGATCCACTTGACGCCGTACTCGGTCTCCCCGCGGCGGCGCGACCACATCGTCGGCCCGAAACCGACCATGTACTGCGTGACCCTGACGCCGAACAGCTTCGCCGGCACGAGGTGGCCGAGCTCGTGCAGTCCGATCGAGGCCATCAGTCCCAGCAGGAAGAGGACGATGCCGATCAGGAAAAGCAGGTCCACAGAGGTTCCCCCTGGTCGCGGATTTACCAGCAATGCCCCATAAGAGACTAGCCGAAGCCTCTGCTGCCGGGACCGTGCTCGGGGACCGCGGCCGGGGCGGGCCGGGAGGCGGTCAGGGCCGCCAGATGAGGATCAGCGCGCAGTCGTCGTTGTGCCCCGCCGACATGGAGGTGACCAGGCTGCGCGCCCCGCCCGCGAAGCCCGAGGGCAGCAGCCGCTCGGCCTCGCCCAGCAACCGGTCGAGACCGGCGTCGATGTCGCGGCCCGGCTGCTCGATCAGCCCGTCGGTGTAGAGCATGAGCGCGTCGCCCTTGCGGAGGGTCCCCCGGTCGGGCTCGCAGTGCAGGTCCGGGACGACCCCCAGGACCACCCCCTTGGCGGAGGAGACCCGCCAGGTGCCCGTCCCCGCCTCGAACGTGACCACCGGCGGGTGCCCGGCCGAGGTGATCTCGTATTCGCCCGTGGCCAGATCGATCCTGACGTGGACGGCGGTGACGAAGCCCTCGGCCTCCCGCTGGCGGTGCAGGTAGGCGTTGCAGGCGGGCAGGAAGTCGGAGACCGAGCCGAGCAGGCCGCCGAAGGTCCCCGACAGCATCAGCGCCCGGGTGCCCGCGTCGACGCCTTTGCCCGAGACGTCGACCAGGGCCAGCTCCAGCGTGTCGCCGTCGCGCGCGGAGACCAGGAAGTCGCCCCCGAAGGAGGAGCCCCCGGCCTGCTTGAGCACCACCTTGGAGCCCCAGTCCTTGGGCAGCGGGGGCAGCTCGCTCTGCTTCTTGAGCCGGTCGCGCAGCTCCAGCAGCATCACGTCGCCGCGCAGTCCCTGCACGCCGAGCTGGCCCCGGGTGCGGGACATGAGTGCGGCCAGCACGGCGGTGAAGCCGAAGGCCGCCAGCAGCCCGGGACCGATGTGCGCCGGGCCGGCGGCGAAGCCGACGTAGGTCAGCGCGACCACGGCCGCGCAGAGCAGCTTGGCCAGGCTCCGCAGCCGCAGCTGCAGCCCGCCGACCAGGATGACGGGGATCACGAGCGCCGGGGAGAACCACTCGACCGAGACGCGGGCGGCCAGGGCGCCGATCACCAGCGTCAGCACGATCAGCGTGATCAGCAGGTTGCGGTCGCGGGCCAGCGGTCCCCGGCGCAGGAACCGCACGGTGGACACCAGGAAGGGGACCCGCACCAGGAGCGCGCGGAGCCCTGCGGGGATCAACGGCGCCGGTCGGGAACTCATGATGCGCTCGACTGTAGCGGGCCGCCCGCCTTTTGGGCAGCCCACTTGACCAATACCTTGATCATTAAGCACGTATATTCGATGGCTGGAAACGGCCGTTCTGCCTACCGTGGGAGGAATGAGTCTCACCCTGCGGCCGATGACAGAATCCGACTGGTCCGAATGGATCTCCGTCGACGAGGAGGCGTTCGGCAACGCCTTCCCCCCGCACCGCGTCGAACTGTTCAGGAACAACACCGAGTTCGACCGATCTCTGGGCGCTCGAAGGCGGCCGGCTGGTGGGCGTCACCGCGGTGTGCAGCTTCACCATGACGGTCCCCGGCGGCCCGATCCCGGTCGGCGGGGTCACCGCCGTCGGCGTGCTTCCCTCGCACCGCCGCCGGGGCGTGCTGACCGCCCTGATGACCCGCCAGCTGGCGGACCTGCGCGAGCGGGGCGAGGCCGTCGCCGCGCTCTACGCCTCCGAGGCGGCGATCTACGGGCGGTTCGGGTACGGCAGGGCCGCCGACACCCTGTTCTTCGACATCCCCACCCGCGGCACGGCCCTGGCCCCGCACGCCCCGGCCGATCCCGCGCTGCGCCTGCGGATCGTCAGGCCCGCCGAGGCCAGGGAGGTCTTCGAGAAGGTCTTCGAGGCCGCGCTCGACAGCCGTCCCGGCCTCTACGCCCGCACGTCCGCCCGCTGGGACGCGGTCCTGTCCGACCACGAGGCCGACCAGAACGGAGCGGGACCGCTCCGGGCGGTCGTCGCCGAGGACGACGGCGGTCCGCGCGGCTACGCGCTGTTCCGGATCAAGGCGGGCGTCACCCAGCACGACGAGCCGGACGGCGAGCTGCGGCTGAAGGAGCTCTTCGGCCTGGATCCGGCCGCCTACGCGCTGCTCTGGCGGCACCTGCTCGAACGCGACCTGGTCGCCCGGGTGAAGGCGTGGAGCCGCCCCTCCGACGATCCGCTGATCCACCTGCTGGCCGAGCCGCGCCGGCTCCGCGCGGGCTGGCTCGACGACCTGTGGGTCCGGATCGTGGACGTCGAGCGGGCTCTTCCCGCGCGCCGGTACGCCGCGCCGGTGGACGTGGTGGTCGAGGTCGAGGACGCCGTCTGCCCGTGGAACGCCGGCCGCTGGCGGCTGACCGCCGGCACCGGGGCGGCCCGGTGCGCGCCCACCAGGGAGGTCGCCGACCTGGTGCTGCCGATCACCGCGCTGGGCGCCGCCTACCTGGGCGGCCGGTCGCTCACCGCGCTGCAGGCGGCCGGCGTCGTGCGCGAGGCGCGGGCGGGAGCCGTACGGGAGCTTTCCACCGCGCTGTCATGGGAACCGGCCCCCTGGGCGGGTCTGATCTTCTGAGGGCTCGGCTCCGCGGAGCCCGCTCGCCGCCGGGAACGGATCCGTCCGTACGGCGCCGTCGGGGGTTATCGTGACGGCATGGCACTGCAGAGCTTGCAGATCACGGCGATCACCGCGATGCGGGCCCGGGACGTCTCCCGGCCCTCCAAGGAGCAGCAGGAGGCCGCCGACCGGCGGCCCCTGCGCGACGAGACCCCCCGCAGGGAGCCGGCGCGCAGGGGCCGGGACAGGTGGGGACGGGCGGAGACGGGGCCGGGCGGCTACGGCAGCGGCGGGAGCTCGCCGGTCGTCTCGTAGGAGGCGAGCTGCTCGATGCGGCGGCTGTGCCGCTCGGCGCCCGAGTAGGGGGTCGACAGGAAGAGCTCGACGAACCTGGTCGACTCCTCCTGCGGGTGCATGCGCCCGCCGATGCTGATCACGTTGGCGTCGTTGTGCTCGCGGGCCAGCTTGGCGGTGTCCTCGCTCCAGGCCAGGGCCGCGCGGATGCCGCGCACCTTGTTGGCCGCGATCTGCTCGCCGTTGCCCGAGCCGCCGATGACGACCCCGAGGCTGCCGGGGTCCCCCGCGACGCCCTCGGCCGCGCGCAGGACGAACGGCGGATAGTCGTCCTCGGCGTCGTAGACGGACGGACCGCAGTCGACGACCTCGTGGCCGTGCTCCTTCAGCCAGGAGACGAGGTGGTTCTTGAGCTCATAGCCGGCATGGTCGGCACCGATGTAGACACGCACGGGCCCAGTGTGGCAGGTGGAGGTGTCCGGCCGGACCCCCACCCCCCGCTAGAGTAATGACCGGTCTGCTACAAGAACCCTTACATCCGGGAGCCCTCCATGCGCGACATCCGAGTGATCGGGGATCCGGTCCTGCGCACGCCCGCCGAGACGGTCGTCGACTTCGACCGCGACCTGCGCCGCCTGGTCGACGAGATGTTCGCCGCGATGTACTCCGCGCAGGGCGTCGGCCTGGCGGGTCCGCAGATCGGCGTGTCGAAGCGGATCTTCGTCTACGACTGCAGCAACCGCAAGGGCCACGTGATCAACCCCGAGCTGACGGTCGACGACGACGCCGAGATGGTCGACGAGGAGGGCTGCCTGTCGGTCCCGAGCCGCGAGACGGGGAAGCCGCTCTACGCCAGGACCCCGCGCGCCTCGGGGGTCACCGTCACCGGGGTCGACCGCCTGGGCCGCCCGGTGCGGGTCCGCGCCCGCGGCATGCTCGCCCGGTGCTTCCAGCACGAGACCGACCACTTGAACGGCATGCTCTACGTCGACCGGCTGGCCAAGGACGCCGCCCGCAAGGTCCTGCTCCAGACGCCCTGATCCGGCCCCTCCGGCGCGGGCGGGACCCGGTGTCCGCAGCTCCCCGGCCCGCACGTCCACGGCCCGGGATCTCCGGGCGCGCCGGGGATGGACGTTCAGAGCTGGAGCGACTTGGTCTCCAGATACTCCTCCAGGCCGAACTCCCCCAGCTCGCGCCCGAGGCCGGACTGCTTGTAGCCGCCGAAGGGGGCCAGCGGGTTGAACCGGCCGCCGTTGATCGCCACCTGGCCGGTGCGCAGCCGCCGCGCCAGGGAGACGGCCCGGTTCTCGCTGCCCGCCCACACCGCGCCCGCCAGGCCGTACGGCGTGCCGTCGGCGATGGCGACGGCCTCGTCCTCCCCCCGGCTGTAGGGGATGACCGTCAGGACGGGACCGAAGATCTCCTCCTGTTCGATGACCATGCCGGGCTCCACCCCCGCGAAGACCGTCGGCTCCACGTAGAAGCCCCTGCCCGCGGGGCGGTCGGCGCCTCCGGCGACCAGCCGGGCGCCCTCCTCCTGGCCCCGGTTGATGTAGCGGACGACCCGGTCGCGCTGCGCGGCGGAGGCCAGCGGGCCGAGCCGGGTGGCCTCGTCGAAGGGGTCGCCGACGGTGTACTCGCCGGCGGCCGCCACGGCGAGCCCGACGGCCTCGTCGTACTGGTCGCGGTGGACGATCATGCGGGTCCAGGCGGAGCAGGTCTGGCCGGAGTTGAGGAAGGCGTTGGCCACCGTCGCCTTGACCGCCGCCGGCAGGTCGGCGTCCGGCAGGATCACGCTCGCCGACTTGCCGCCGAGCTCCAGCGCCACCCGCTTGACCGTCTCGGCGGCCAGCGCGGCGACCCGGCGCCCGGCCGAGGTGGAGCCGGTGAAGGAGACCATGTCCACCCCGGGGTGGGCGGCGACCGCCTCGCCGACGACCGGGCCGCGGCCGCTCACCATGTTGAACACCCCGGCGGGCAGCCCCACCTCGTCGAAGACCCCGGCCAGCGCGAAGGCCGCCAGCGGCGCCACCTCGCTGGGCTTCAGCACGACCGTGCAGCCGGCGGCGAGCGCCGGCCCGACCTTGCACACGATCTGGTGGAGCGGGTAGTTCCACGGCGTGACGGCGCCGACCACGCGACCGGCTCCCGCAGGATCCAGGAGTTGCCGATCCTGCGGGTGTCGAACTCGTAGGCCTCGGCCAGCCGGGCGTAGGAGTCCAGCACCTCGGCGGGCATCAGGGTCTGCACCTTCAGCGCCATCCGGTAGGGGGCGCCCATGTCGGTGGAGATGATCCTGGCTATCTGGTCGGAGCGCTCCCGGATGAGCGCGGCGGCCGCGGCGAGGACCTTGCCGCGCTCGGCGGGGGCCGTGGCCGACCACCGCGGCAGGGCCGCGCGGGCGGCGGCCACGGCGGCCTCGACGTCGGCGGGCGATCCCGCGGGGACCCGGTCGATCAGTTCCTCGGTCGCGGGGTTGACGACGTCGATGCTCTCGCCCGACGCCGACGGCTGCCATGCTCCGTTCAGATAAAGGTGACGCATGCCCTCATCCTTGCGCGCGGACCGGTGGAAGGCGAGAGCCCCGATCATTGCACAGCGTGTTCGTTACATTACTCACCGTTGAAAGTGCGGCTGGCTGCCGTCCGTCGCCTCGTCCGCCAAGAATACGGAGGAGCGCCCCGGTCGGTGGCGAATAGCCGAGATCTCACATATTCGCCATGTCTCGTCGCGTCTTGTCACGCATGTGAGCGGTACGGCTCCCGTCTTGTCACGCATGTGAGCGGTACGGCTCCCGCCACGTCGCTCACCACGCGCCGAGGCCGTACGGCTCTCACCGCGTGCGACCGCGCGGCCGGTCACTCCGCCGCGCGGCCCACCGGCTCAGTCGAAGATCGGCGGCCGGGTGCGGGAGCGCTTCAGCTCGAAGAAGCCGTCGAAGCCGGCGACCAGCCGGACGCCGTCCCAGAGCCGGCCCGCCTCCTCGCCCTTGGGCGCCGGCGAGATGACCGGGCCGAAGAACGCGACGTCGCCGACCGCGATCACCGGGGTGCCGACCTCCTGGCCGACCCGGTCGATGCCGTCGGCGTGCGAGGCGCGCAGCGCCCCGTCGTAGGCGTCGGAGTCCATCGCGTCGGCGAACGCTCGGTCCAGGCCCGCCGCCTCGAGCGCCTCCTCCACGGTCTCGCGGAGGGTGTCGAGCTGCTTGACCCTGCCCTCGTTGTGGAAGCGGACGCCCAGCTCGGTGTAGAGCCGGCCGACCGTCTCGGAGTCGTGCTTCTCCTGCACCGCGGTGACCACCCGGACCGGGCCCAGGGCGTTGGCGATCATCTCGCGGTAGGCGTCGGGGACGTCCTTGTCCTCGTTGAGGACGTACAGGCTCATGATGTGCCAGCGCGGCTCGATCGGCCGCACCTTCTCCACCTCCAGCAGCCAACGCGAGGTCATCCAGGCGAAGGGGCAGAAGGGGTCGAACCAGAGGTCCACCGGTGTGCGCTCGGTCATCGGTCAGCTCTCTCCTCAAAAGGATGTTCCTCCAGGGGACAACCCCTCGCACAAGAGCCCGTATTCCGCTCGCGGGCGATCACCGCGGGGATCTTCCCCGTGCTCCGCGGGGAGGCCCGGCCCTCATCCGATCTTCCAGGCGACGATCCCCCTCCCCTCATGGCAGGATTCAGAACAGTCCTCCAGCAACGGAGCGGAGGAAGTTGCGACGAGGGAGCGGTAGTGGCAGGCAATCTGACCCGTGACGAGGCCCGCGAGCGCGCACGGCTGCTCAGCGTGCAGTCGTATGCGGTGGAGCTCGACCTGACCGAGGGTGAGGAGCGCTTCGAGAGCGTCACCACGGTCCGCTTCACCAGCACCCGGGCCGGCGCGGAGACGTTCATCGACCTGGCCGGGGCCAAGGTGCGCAAGGCCGTGCTCAACGGCGCCGAGCTCGATGTGAGCACCTACGACCTCGAGACCGGCCGGCTCCCCCTGCCGGGCCTGGCCGAAAGCAACGAGCTGCGGATCGACGCCGACTGCTCCTACATGCGCACCGGCGAGGGCCTGCACCGTTTCGTCGACCCGGTCGACAAGAGCGTCTACCTGCACAGCCAGTTCGAGACGGCCGACGCCCACCGGATGTACGCCTGCTTCGACCAGCCCGACCTGAAGGCGGCCTTCGAGCTGACCGTGCTCGCGCCCTCCCACTGGGAGGTCATCTCCAACGCGGCGCCCGACGAGATCGAGGACCTCCCCGAGCACCGCGGCAGGCACGGGGCCCTGCAGGCCTCCAAGCGCTGGCACTTCCCGCCCACCCCGGTGATGAGCACCTACATCACCGCGCTGTGCGCCGGGCCGTACCACAAGGTGACCGCCGAGCACGACGGCATCCCGCTGGGCCTGTACTGCCGGGCCTCGCTCGCCGAGCACCTGGACGCCGACAACATCTTCGAGGTCACCCGGCAGGGCTTCGACTTCTTCCACAAGGTGTTCGGCCTGCGCTACCCCTTCGGCAAGTACGACCAGCTGTTCGTGCCGGAGTTCAACGCCGGCGCGATGGAGAACGCCGGCTGCGTGACGTTCCTGGAGGACTACGTCTTCCGCTCCCGCGTCACCGACGCCGTCATCGAGCGCCGCGCCGAGACGATCCTGCACGAGATGGCGCACATGTGGTTCGGCGACCTGGTCACCATGCGCTGGTGGGACGACCTGTGGCTGAACGAGTCCTTCGCCACCTACGCCTCGGTGCTCTGCCAGGCCGAGGCCACCCGCTGGGGCCAGGGCGCCTGGACGACCTTCGCCAACGTGGAGAAGGCCTGGGCCTACCGCCAGGACCAGCTGCCCTCCACCCACCCGATCGCCGCCGACATCGTCGACATGCACGCGGTCGAGGTCAACTTCGACGGCATCACCTACGCCAAGGGCGCCTCGGTCCTCAAGCAGCTCGTCGCCTACGTCGGCCTGGACAACTTCCTGGCGGGCGTGCGCGACTACTTCAACGAGCACGCCTGGGGCAACACCGAGCTGTCGGACCTGCTGCGCGCGCTGGAGCGCACCAGCGGCCGCAACCTGTCGGAGTGGTCCAAGGAGTGGCTGGAGACCTCCTGGGTCAACACCCTGCGCCCGGCCTTCGAGGTCGACGAGGCGGGCCGCTTCACCAGCTTCGAGGTGCTGCAGGAGGCTCCGGCCGACTATCCGACGCTGCGCTCGCACCGCGTCGCCATCGGCCTGTACTCCTACTCCGGTGACGCCCTCGTCCGCGTCAAGCGGGTCGAGCTCGACGTGGTCGGCGCCCGTACGGCCGTGGCCGAGCTGGTCGGCGAGGCCCAGCCGGACCTGGTGCTGATCAACGACGACGACCTGACCTACGCCAAGGTCCGGCTGGACGAGCGCTCGCTGCGCACCCTGGTCTCCGGCGGCATCGCGAAGTTCGCCGGGCCCTCGGGGTCGCTGCCGCGCGCCCTGTGCTGGTCGGCGGCCTGGGACATGACCCGTGACGCCGAGATGGCCACCCGCGACTACGTGGCGCTGGTCACCTCCGGCATCGGCTCGATCGAGGACATCACCGTCACCCAGACCGTGCTGCGCCAGGCCCGCCTGGCCGTCCAGCAGTACGCCGACCCCGCCTGGCGCGCCGAGGGCCTGAGCCTGCTGGCCTCGGCGCTGCGCTCCCTCGTCGCGGCGGCGGAGCCCGGCTCGGACCACCAGCTCGCCTACCTCAACGCCCTGGCCGCCACGGCCGTCTCCGCCGACGACCTGGCGTTCCTTTCGGGCCTGCTGGACGGCACGACCGTCCTCGCGGGCCTGACCGTCGACACCGACCTGCGCTGGACCCTCACCCAGGCCCTCGTCTCCGGCGGCGTGCTCGGTGACGCCGACATCGCCGAGGAACTGCTGCGCGACCCCACCGCGACCGGTGAGCGCGCCGCCGCGCTGGCCCGCGCCGCCCTCCCGACGGCCGAGGGCAAGGCCGGCGCCTGGAACGCGATCACCGAGGGCGAGCTGAGCGGCGCGCTGCTCCGCTCGACGATCGGCGGCTTCATGGACCCGCGCCACCCCGAGCTGCTGGAGCCGTACGCCGACCGGTACTTCGCCGAGATCGGCCGGATCTGGAAGTCCTGGACCTCCGACAGCGCGCAGAACTTCGCCAACGGCTGCTACCCGGCCCTGGCCATCTCCCCGGAGACCGTCGCCAGGACCGAGCGGCTGATCGAGGAGAGCAACCCGCCGCACGCGCTCAGGCGCCTGCTCCTGGAGGGCGCCGACGGCATCCGCCGCGCCCTGCGGGCCCAGGCCAGGGACGCGTCGGCCTGACGGACCGGACCGGCAGGCGCCCCCGCGGGAACACGGCGGGGGCGCCGTCGCGTTCCCGCTCCGGATTCTGAACGCCGGAGGCGCCGCCGCGCCGGGCGCACCGGGCCCCGCACACGCTGCACACTCCGTACACCGGGGGCGCCGCCGCGCTCCCCGAGACGCGCCGGCGGTCCGCGGACCGCCGGCGCCGGGAAAACGAAGGCCGTCCGGCCGTCGATGGATTCGGTACAGGACCTGCTCGTCGCCCTCGCCAGGCGGCACGCGTTCGCCGACCTCGAGGCCCTCACCGACGATCCCGAGGTCGCCGCGGTGTGCGAGTTCGGACACCGGCTGCTCTCCCTCGACGCCGAGGACTTCGCCGCCGAGGCGCGGCAGGTGCCTCCCGCCCTGCGGCGGCGCGCACGGGCGTGCACCATGCCGCAGACCCCCAGGGAGCAGCCGCGCGGCGCGCTGGAGTCGCTGCGCCCCGCCTACGGGCTGCTGCTGGAGGTGATCGCCATCCGGTGGGAGCGGCGCGAGCTCAGCCCCATGGTGGCCGCCCTGCACATCGCCAGCGAGTACCTGCCGATGCTCGCCTTCGAGTCGGTGCTCGGCCACGCGGGCGACCCGGTCCGCTGGCCCGCCGGGCTGAGCGCGCCCGGCAGCAGGTTCGGCGCGATCGGCGACCGCGAGTGCGACCACACCAAGTCCGAGCAGTCGGCCGCCAACCGCACCCTGCGGGTGGCCGGGGAACCCGCCGAGGGCTGGCGCGCCTACTTCGACCGCCAGCACAGCCAGGTGGCCGGCGCGCTGGCCACCTGCGTGTCGGACTGCCGCAACCCCTGCGCCGCGATGGACTGGGTGGCGCCGGACCCGCGCGCGGACCTCGCCCTGCGCTCACGGGTCGCGCTGGCCTTCGCCGAGACCCCGCTGGTACGGCTCCGCCACGCGGCCCCGGTGGGCCACGGGTTCGGCGTGCCCTCGCCCGAGGAGGTCCTCGAGGCCTGGGAGCGCAGCCGGGTCCTGCTGGCCAAGAACGAGGTGGGCGGCGCGGCCGGGCGAGAGGACGGATTTCCGCTGCCGGGCCTGCCCAGCCTCTTCTCCGCCGTCGCCGCCGCCCCGGTGGCCGTCTCCGCGCTGCTGGAGGACATCACCGTCCACCTGGTCGGACTGCTGAGATCCGGCGGGGACCAGACCTCGGCGCGGGGCGGGGTTCTCTAGAGAGGAAATGTATGGATACCCGCCGCGGTGCACTCTCATGCGGGTGACCGTGGTCACAAAAGTGTGAGTTAGGGACTACTAGGCACCCTCTTTGAACTTCGGCTACCGTGAGTCACGTGGACTCCGGTCATGTGCCAGAAGACGGTAACAGCACGTCACCGCTCCGGGTCGGTGATCGCCGGGCCGAGGAGAGGCCGGCGGCTCGGCCCGTCGCGCCCGCGTCTACGTACGCGCCGACCGCCGAGCGGGTCTCCCTGCGCGGCCTGCTCGGCCACCCCCGGTACCGTCCGCTCCGCCGCCGGCTGCTGATCGCGGTCGTCGCGGGAGTGGCGGGGGGCTTCCTGCTCGCCGGCTGGCGCTGGGGGGTCACCACCGCCGTGCTGGCCGCGATCGCCGACACGGTGGTGCGCGCCCGCTCGCACTCGACGGTGCCCGCCTGGCGGCGCGCCTCGGTCGCCGAGCGGCGCACGGAGGCCCAGCTGAAGCGGCTGGAGCGCAACGGCTACCGCACCCTGCACGCCCGCGCGATCCCGGACAGTGAGGCCCAGATCGACCACCTGGTCATCGGCCCCACGGGGATCTACGCCGTCGACTCCGAGAAGTGGGACAAGCGGCTCCCGGTGCGGGTGCAATCGCACCGCAAGCTGTTCCACGGCCCCTTCGACCAGAAGAAGCGCCTGGACGAGGCCCGCTGGGAGGCGAGCCGGGCCGCCGAGCTGATCGGCAAGGCGCTCGGCCGCGAGGTCGTCATCGTCCCCTCCCTCGCGATCTACGGTCCGCCCGTCCCGTGGAAGGTCCTCACCGTCCGCGAGGTCGACGTCTTCGACGGCTCGCGGGTCCGCAAGTGGGTCACCAAGCGGGAGCGCTCGCTCACCGACGCCGAGATTCAGAGGATCTACGAGATCGCCGAGCGCGTCCTGCCCCCCCGCTATCCCGAGAGCTGACGCGTTCCCCGTTTCCCGTCCCGGACGCCCGGTGGCCCTCGCCGCCGGGCGTTCCGCGTCTCTCAGGCACCGCGGCCGCCGCACCGGACGTCCGCCCTGGACGTCGCGGGGGGCGTCCGCCACATGGACCGCGGGTCTCACCAGGCGGGCGCTGGCCGTACCATTTGAAGACTCAGCGTCGATGATGGGAGAAGCGTCATGCCGGCCCTCAGGTCTCGTACGGTCACTCACGGCAGGAACATGGCCGGAGCCCGGGCCCTGCTCCGGGCGACGGGCGTGGACGGCGGCGACTTCGGCAAACCGATCATCGCCGTGGCCAACAGCTTCACCCAGTTCGTCCCCGGGCACGTCCACCTGCGCGAGGTCGGCGACGTCGTCGCCGGGGCGATCCGGGAGGCCGGGGCGATCCCGCGCGAGTTCAACACGATCGCGGTCGACGACGGCATCGCCATGGGCCACGGCGGCATGCTCTACTCGCTGCCCAGCCGCGAGCTCATCGCCGACGCGGTCGAGTACATGGTCAACGCCCACTGCGCGGACGCGCTGATCTGCGTCTCCAACTGCGACAAGATCACTCCGGGTATGCTGCTGGCCGCGTTCCGGCTCAACATCCCCACGGTCTTCGTCTCCGGCGGGCCCATGGAGGCCGGCAAGACGCCGGGCCGCAAGCTCGACCTGATCGACCCGATGATCGCCGCCGCGAACGAGGACGTCTCCGACGCCGAGCTGCTGGAGATGGAGGAGAACGCCTGCCCGACCTGCGGTTCGTGCAGCGGGATGTTCACCGCCAACTCGATGAACTGCCTCGCCGAGGCCATCGGCCTGGCACTGCCCGGCAACGGCACGATCCTGGCCACCCACAAGGCCCGCAAGAAGCTGTTCCAGGACGCCGGCCGGCAGCTGGTGGAGATCACCCGCCGCTACTACGAGCAGGACGACTCCAGCGTGCTGCCGCGCAGCATCGCCACCAAGGAGGCGTTCGAGAACGCCATGACCCTGGACGTGGCGATGGGCGGCTCGACCAACACGATCCTGCACATCCTCGCCGCGGCCCGCGAGGCCCAGGTCGACTTCGGCCTGAAGGAGATCAACGAGATCTCGCTGCGGGTGCCGTGCCTGTGCAAGGTCGCCCCCGCCACGGACAAGTACCACATCGAGGACGTGCACCGGGCCGGCGGCATCCCCGCCATCCTGGGCGAGCTCGACCGGGGCGGGCTGCTCCACCGCGACGTGCCCACCGTCAACGGCGGCACGCTGGGCGACTACCTCGACGCCTGGGACCCGAAGTCGGCCGGCGCACTGCCGGAGGCGCGGGAGCTGTGGCACGCGGCGCCCGGCAACATCCGGACCGTCAAGCCGTACTCCCAGGAGGCCCGCTGGGACTCCCTCGACCTGGACCGCGAGGGCGGTTGCGTGCGCGACATCGAGCACGCCTACACCCGCGACGGCGGCCTGGCCGTGCTCTATGGCAACATCGCCGCCGAGGGCTGCATCGTCAAGACCGCCGGGGTCGATGAGTCGATCTGGCGCTTCTCCGGGCCCGCGGTGGTCTTCGAGTCGCAGGAGGACGCGGTCGAGGGCATCCTGAACAACCGCGTCAAGGAGGGCGACGTCGTCGTCATCCGCTACGAGGGCCCCAAGGGCGGTCCGGGCATGCAGGAGATGCTCTACCCGACCTCGTTCCTGAAGGGCAAGGGACTGGGCAAGGCCTGTGCGCTGATCACCGACGGCCGCTTCTCCGGCGGCACCAGCGGCCTGTCCATCGGCCACGCGTCCCCGGAGGCGGCCGAGGGCGGGACCATCGCCCTGGTCGAGGACGGCGACCTCGTCGAGATCGACATCCCGGGCCGCTCGATCGAGCTGAAGGTGCCGGAGCCGGAGCTGGCCGCCCGCCGCGAGCGGCTCCTGGCCGACCTGGGCGGCTACCGGCCGCGCGACCGCCACCGCCCGGTGACCGCCGCGCTGCAGGCCTACGCCGCGCTGACCACCTCGGCCTCCACCGGCGCCTCGCGCGACCTGTCCCAGCTCTCCCGGTAGACGCGTCCGCGCAGGACCGCCGACGGGCGGTCCTGCGCGTTCCGGGCCCCGCCCGGGTACGGCCCCGGCGGCATCCCGGACTTTCCTTCGGGTTACACTCCTGAAGCCGGTAGCTCTGTTCGAAAAATGTCAGTGCCCGTCCGTATTCTGTGGGTATGGCTACCGTCATGAAGCCCCCCGCCAGCCCGCTGACGACCGCCGAGATCGCCGCCCTCGCCCTGTCCCTGGCACACCTGGGGTCGGGCCCGCAGGCCGCCGCCGCCCGGCACGGCCTCCGCCACGCCTTCGAGCACCTGGAGCTCGACGACGACGTCACCGCCGCCACCCTCGCCACCCTGACCGAGCCGCTCCCCTCCGCCGTCGCCGACCGGGCCAGGACCATCGCGAGCGCGATCACGTCCCGGCTCGTGATCCGCCTGCACTACCGGGACGTCTCCGGCCGGATCACCGTCCGCGACGTCGACCCCGTGACCTGCATGGTCCACCGCGAGCACTGGTATCTCGTGGGCATGTGCCGCATGCGCGGCGCGATCCGGGCCTTCCGGTTCGACCGGATCATCGCCACCGAACCCACCTTCGTCCCCGCCCGGCCGCATCCGGCCGAGCGCTTCCTGCCCTTCCAGGGCAAGCGCGCGGCGTGATCCTCCCCGGGCGCATCCGCTGAAGCGCCGCGCCGCGCGCCCCCTGAGACGCCGGAACGCCGCCCCGCGAGCGCGGGGCGGCGTTCTGTCGTGCGGATCCGCGACCTGGACGCCGCTTCCCGGAGACTCCGGCCGGGGTCAGCCGCAGCAACCACCACCGCAGCAACCGCCACCGCCGGCGGGCCTGGGGGCGGCGGCGCCGCCGGTCATGGCGACCGTGGACAGCAGCCGGACGGTGTCCTCGTGTCCGGCGGGGCAGGGCGCGGGTTCGTCGGACTTGGCCATCGGACGCGACAGTTCGAAGGTGGACCCGCAGGCGCGGCAGCGGAAATCGTAGCGAGGCATGCCACCAGATTACTCAGACCGCCGGGTTCCTCCCCCTTCCCGGAGCAGTCGTGACCCGGCCGTCGCGGAGACGTCACGGGATCCGGCGCGACGGCGCCCTCACCCGAATGCGATCTCGGCGTAGTCGGCGATCGCCCGGTAGCCGATCGCCTGGTAGACGGAGTTGGAGACCGGGTTGCCCAGGTCGGTGAAGAGCAGCACCTCGGTGGCGCCGGCGTCCAGCGCCCCGCGGGTCACCGCGCGCGTGACCGCCTCGCCGTATCCCCGGCCGCGGAACTCCGGCGGCGTGTAGACCGGGCCGATCCGCGACATGGCGGCGATCGGCGTGGAGAAGGCCGCACACGCGACGGGACGCCCGCCGTCCTCCCACAGGACCAGTTCCTCGCGGCCGATCCGGCTGGAGACCACCGGCAGGACCCCACCCGCCGGCCGCTCTCCCAGCGCCTCCAGGTGGAAGTCGGCGAGCCAGGCCGCGAGCAGCTCGCGGTCATCGGTGCCCGCCGTACGGGCGGCCCCGGAGACCGGGCGCCGGAGCGGGGTGACGGTCTCCAGCCGGTAGAGGCGCTCAGGGACGCGCCGGGCCACAGGCCGCCACCAGGAGGCGGCGAACGCCTCCGCCTGCGCCAGCGGCCCGCTGATCCCGGGGACCGCCCGCTCGGCCTCGATCAGCGCGGCGGCCAGGGACGGCACGGAAGCGACGGGGAGGTCGGGCAGGAGCAGCCCGCGCGGCGGCGTGTGGACCGCCGCGGCGACGGTCCCGCCGTCCTCCTCCAGCCAGGCCAGCAGCACGTCCTCACTGTGGACGCCGGCGCGGATGCCGCGCAGGACGGTGAGCGGGGCGGTGTTGCGGACCGGGTCGCGGAGCAGCCACGGCTCCGCCGCCCCGGCGAACACCTCGATGTCGGAGGTGAAAATCCATGCCATGCACCGATTGTGCCGACACGGACCTCGCCGGGGCGAGCGGATGCGGCGGTCTCAGGCCGCGTTCTCCGCGAGGTACGGAGCCCACTGGGGGTCGCCGGCGACGTGCGCGCCGATCAGCCGCCAGTGCACGCCGCGCGGCACCACCGGGGCGACGTTCAGCGTCCACCCCAGCTCCTCCAGCAGCCTGTCGGCCTTGCGGTGGTTGCACGCCGTACACGAGGCCACGCAGTTCTCCCACGTGTGGGGGCCGCCGCGCGAGCGGGGGATCACGTGGTCGATGGTGTCGGCCCGCTGACCGCAGTAGGCGCACCGGTAGTCGTCCCGGCGCATCAGCGCGTTCCTGGTCAGCGGGATCCGCGACCGGTAGGGGATCCGGACATAGCGACGAAGCCTGATCACCGACGGCACGTCGACCGTGCGGCTCGCCGAGCGGAGCACGGTGCCCCGGCCGTCGCGGTGCACGACGTCCGCCTTCTCCCTCAGCACCAGCACGACGGCGCGGTGCATGGAGAGGGTGGTCAGGGGTTCGAAAGTGGCGTTGAGCAACAGGACCTGGCGCATCAGCGGGCCTCTCCCGCCGTGCGTCGCGTCATCTCGGGGGGCACACCGCCGCGTGCCCCGGTTGGCGGCCCCTCTTGGGGCCCGGGCGCTTCCGTCACGAGGACCTCCGCCGGACGGCCCAGCGGATGGTCACCACGGCACCGTCCTGGACCAAGTTTGACTTCTGGATCGGTGTGCCCGCCACTCATAAACGACTGGAGGGACTCCTGGTGCTTTTATGCCCCCATTACCTGTTCTTCACTCCTCCGAAGCTCGTTCGGTACGCCTGGCGCGCAAGCGGTGTCCCGTTGTCCGCCGGAGGTCGTAGGGTTCCAGCCATGACGCGACAGCCGTACCCGCCCGCCCGCCGTGACGACGTCGTCGAGGACCTGCACGGCACCCCCGTCCCCGACCCCTACCGCTGGCTGGAGGACTCCGACGGCCCGGCCACCGCCGAATGGCTGGCCGCCCAGGAGAAGCTCTTCACCACCGAGATGGGAGGGCTCCCGGGGCGGGAGCGGTTCAGGGCCCGGGTCGCCGAGCTGCTGAAGTCCGGTTCGGTGGGCGCCCCGGTCTGGCGGGGCGAGCGGCGCTTCTTCACGCGGCGCACCCCGGAGCAGGAGCACGCCGTGCTGTACACCGCGGACCCCTCCGGCGCCGAGCGGGCGCTGCTGGACCCGATGGCCCTGGACCCCACCGGGCTGACCACCCTGGACGCCTGGCAGCCCGACAAGGAGGGCCGCCTGCTCGCCTACCAGATCTCGGTGGGCGGCGACGAGGAGTCCAGCCTCTACCTCATGGACGTCGCGACCGGGACCCGCATCGAGGGCCCGATCGACCGGTGCCGCTACTCCCCCATCGCCTGGCTGCCCGGCGGCGGGGCGTTCTACTACGTGCGCCGGCTGCCCGCCACGGAGGTGCCCGAGGGCGAGGAGCAGTACCACCGCCGCGTCTACCTGCACCGGGTCGGCACCTCCACCGAGGAGGACGTGCTGATCTTCGGCCACGGCATGGAGAAGACCAACTACTACGGCGTCGGGGTGTCGCGCGACGGCCGGTGGCTGCAGATCTCCGCCTCCCGGGGCACCGCTCCCCGCAACGACCTGTGGACCGCCGACCTGGAGGCGTCCTCCCCCGAGGCCCCGGAGCTCGTCGTCGTCCAGGAGGGCGTCGACGCCCAGACCGGCCTGCACTTCGGCCGCGACGGCCTGCTCTACGTCTTCACCGACCGCGACGCCCCCCGCGGGCGGATCTGCGTGACCGATCCCGCCACCCCGCAGGCCGAGCACTGGCGCGACCTGATCCCGCAGGACCCCGAGGCCGTGCTCTCGGACTTCGCGATCCTCGACGACCTGGACCGGCCGGTCATGCTGGCCGGCTGGACCCGCCACGCGATCAGTGAGATCTCCGTGCACGACCTGGCCACCGGTGAGCGGACCGGCGAGGTGCCCACCCCCGGGCTGGGCACGATCGGCGGCATCAGCGAGCGGCCGGAGGGCGGCCACGAGGCCTGGTTCGGCTACACCGACAACACCACGCCGCCCACCGTCCAGCGCTACGACGCCCGCACCGGCGAGACCTCCCTCTGGGCCGCCTCCCCCGGCGCCGTCGAGGTGCCCGCGGTCACCACCGAGCAGGTCGTCTACCGCTCGGCCGACGGCACCGAGGTCCACATGCTGGTGATCTCCCCGCCCGGCGCCGAGGGTCCCCGTCCCACGATCCTGTACGGCTACGGCGGCTTCGGCATCTCGATGACCCCGGGCTACTCGGCCTCGATCCTGACCTGGGTGGAGGCGGGCGGCACCTACGCCATCGCCCAGCTGCGCGGCGGAGGCGAGCAGGGGGAGGACTGGCACCGCGCCGGGATGCTCGCCCGCAAGCAGAACGTCTTCGACGACCTGCACGCGGCGGCCGAGCACCTGATCGCCACCGGCGTCACGACCTCCGACCGGCTGGCCATCTCCGGCGGCTCCAACGGCGGCCTGCTGGTCGGCGCCGCTCTCACCCAGCGCCCCGACCTCTACGCCGCGGTGGCCTGCTCGGCCCCGCTGCTCGACATGGTCCGCTACGAGCTGTTCGGTCTCGGCGCGACCTGGAACGTGGAGTACGGCTCAGCCGAGGAGCCCGGCGAGTTCGCCTGGCTCTGGTCCTACTCCCCGTACCACCGGGTCCGCGAGGGCGTCTCCTACCCGGCGACGCTGTTCACCGTCTTCCAGTCCGACACCCGGGTCCACCCGCTGCACGCCTGGAAGATGTGCGCGGCCCTGCAGCACGCCCAGGCGGCCGACCGGCCGGTCCTGCTGCGCAACGAGGCCGAGACCGGTCACGGCGCCCGCGCGGTCAGCAAGACCGTCGAGCTCGCCGCCGACCAGCTCACCTTCCTGGCCCACCACACCGGTCTGACCGCCTGAGGCGGTCCCTCCGCCCGGCCCTCCGGTCGCCGGGACGGGCGGGGCACGGAGGCTGGCGTCCTTCGTCGGTGGCCTCCACGAGACCTACGTCGACACCGTCATGACCGGCGCGGCGGAGGGCGTGCAGGTCGACCTGACCCCGGCGGGGGCGCGGCGGCTGCTGGGGATCCCGCTGAGCGAGCTGGCCAACCGGGTGATCCCGCTGGAGGAGGCGCTCGGTCCGTGGGCGGGCACCGCGGTGGAGCGGCTGGCAGGGACCGGTGATCGGCGCGCCCGCCTGGCGCTGCTGGACGGGATGCTCGCCCGGCGGATCCACGCGGCCCCCGGCCCGGACCCCCGGGTCTGCTGGGCGTGGAGTCGGCTCGTGGCCACGGGCGGCGCGACGGGTGTCGCGGCGCTGGCCCGCGAGCTCGGCTGGAGCCATCGGCACCTGGTCTCCCGCTTCCGCGACCAGATCGGCCTCACGCCCAAGGCCGCCGCCCGGGTGCTCCGCTTCGAGCACGCCCTGGAGCGCCTGCGCGGCGGCGCCCGCCCCGCGGACACCGCCGCGGCCTGCGGTTACTACGACCAGGCGCACATGAACCGCGACTTCCGGACGATGGCCGGGACCAGCCCCGGCGAACTGGTCAGGTCCTGGACCGCGGGGCGGGCGATCGTCCCGGGCTGACCCTCCGGCCCCAGGTCAGATTCTTCCAAGCCCTGCGGCGTCCCCTCTCTGCACACTGGCAGGGCCGCGCAGACGACCGCGGAGAAGGAGGAACGATCATGCGAACGGTCTATCCACTGGTCCGCTACCGCGATCCGGCGGGGGCGATCGAGTGGCTCGCCAAAGCGTTCGGGTTCGAGGCCGGGGACGTCTCCGCCGACGGCGACGGCACGATCACGCACGCCGAACTGACCGTCGGCACCGGAATGATCATGCTGGGTGCCGGGGAGCCCGGCGGCCAGGGGGTCTACGTGGCCGTCGACGACCCGGACGCCCACCACGACCGCGCGGTGTCCGCCGGGGCGGAGATCACCTCCCCGCTGACGGACCGGCCCTACGGCTCGCGGGAGTACGCCTGCAAGGACCCCGAGGGCTGCCAGTGGTATTCGGGACGTACCGGCCCTGACCTCACCCGGCGGCCGGCCCTCCGCGGTGGCGGGGCCGCCGACGGGACCACCTACCGGGGGAAGACGATCGTCTTGTGCCCGTCGAGCAGCACGCGCTGCTCGGCGTGCCACTTGACCGCCCTGGCCAGCACGAGGCACTCCACGTCCCGGCCGATGGCCACCAGGTCCTCCGGGGAGTGGCTGTGGTTGACCCGGGCCACCTCCTGCTCGATGATCGGCCCCTCGTCCAGGTCCGACGTCACGTAGTGGGCGGTGGCCCCGATCAGCTTCACCCCGCGGGCGTGCGCCTGGTGGTACGGCTTGGCGCCCTTGAACGACGGCAGGAACGAGTGGTGGATGTTGATCGCCCGCCCGGCCAGCTTCTCGCAGAGGTCCTGCGAGAGCACCTGCATGTAGCGGGCGAGCACCACCAGGTCCGCCTGGTAGTGCTCGACCAGCGTCAGGACCTCCGCTTCCTGCCTGGCCTTGGTCTCCGGGGTGACCGGCAGGTGGTGGTAGTCGACGCCGTGCGACTGGGTGAGCGGGCGCAGGTCGGGGTGGTTGGAGACGACCGCGACGATCTCGATGTCGAGCAGGCCGGAGCGGGCCCGGTGGAGCAGGTCGTTCAGGCAGTGGTCGAACTTGCTGACCATGATGAGCACGCGCGGCCTGACCGCCGCGGCGCGCAGGTTGACCTCCATGCCGAACTCGGGGGCCAGCGCGGCCAGGGCGGTGCGCAGCCCGTCCTCGGGCACCGGCGCGGAGAACTGCACCCGCATGAAGAACCGCTCGCTGTCCCGGTCGCCGAACTGCTGGCTCTCGGTGATGTTGCACCCGTGCCCGGCGAGCATCCCGGAGACCGCGGCGACGACCCCGGGGCGATCCGGGCAGGACAGCGTCAGGACGTACTCGGCAGGACTCATGGCCTTCACCTTCGCACAGGTCGGATCGTTCGGGGCGCCGTGGGGCCGCGCCGTGGGGCCGGGCTCCGGTCGGCTGCCGCGTTCGCCGCGTCCGACCGGCACCGATCCGTCCCGGCGGCCGCGGGAACGAGGTTACCCGGGTCCGCCGCCGGGACGCTCCTCCCCGCCGATCTCCGGCGGCACCGTCATCGGCCATCTCGACATTCGGATGCTAAGTTCCGCATGGTTTCGGGTATCTATGTTCGATGACGGATCACCCCCGAGGCACGGACGGAGACGGTACGGACGCAGACGCGAAGACCGCGTACGGGACCCACGCGGGAGAAGCCGGAGGCGCAGACGGCTGACGTGGGGTGGGAACCGTGGACCTCGCCGCGTTGACGGCGCTCGCGGCACTGTTCGCGATCATCACGGGGATCAACGACGGCGGTGCGCTCCTCGCGACCGGTCTCAAGATCCCCAACATCCGGCCGGTGACCGGCGTGCTCATGATGATGACCGCGGTCGCGCTGGTCCCCCTGGTGACGCACCGGGTCGCGACCACCTTCGCCACCCGCCTGACGACCGCAGGAGGCCCCGACGGACGGATCATCATGTTCGTCGCGGTCCTGTCCGCCCTGGCCGTCGTCCTGGTCCTGAGCAACAGGGGACGGCCCACCAGCCTGACCCTCGCCATCGTCGGCGCCCTCACCGGAGCCGGCCTGGGCTGGGGCGTGCCGGTCTCCCCGCAGATCGTGCTGTTCGTCCTCGCCGTCGCGCTGGCGGCGCCCTTCGCCGGCGCGCTGCTGGCGGTCCCGATGCGTCGCGCGCTGTCGCGATTGGGGCACACCCGCCTGCTCCGGCGGTGGCACCGGGCCGGGTTCACCCTGCAGTGCCTGGCGTACGCGGCCAACGACGGCCAGAAGATGCTCGCCGTCTTCATGCTGGCCCAGGGCTTCTCCGGAGCCCCCCTGCCCACCTGCGTCGCGATGGCCGGGATGTTCGGCGCGGCGCCGTGTACGGCCTGCCGCGCGCCGGCCGTACGCTCAGCCGGGAGATCATCGCCTCGCGGCCGCTGCACGGGGTGACCGCCGAACTGGCCAGCGGCACCGCCGTCCTCGGCTGCGCCGCGCTCGGCTCACCGGTGAGCATGACCCAGACCATCGCCGGCGCCCTGATCGGAGCCGGGATGACCGGGAGTTCCGGCCGGGTGCGCTGGCACACCACACTGAAGATCGTTCTAGCCTGGATGCTGACGTTGCCGGTGAGCGGCCTGCTCGCCGCGGCGGCGGCGCTCATCGCCAGAGGGGTGGTCGCTTGAAACGGTTACGCCGCATCCGGGACCTGATGACCGGCCACATGGACAGCGCGCTCACCGACGCGCTGATCGGGCAGCTGGAGGCGACCAAGCAGGGCGCCTGGCTGGCCGTCGCCATGATCGGCGGTGACACCCGCAGGGCCGACGCGCACGAGATGATGCGGGAGATCGAGCACCGGGGCGACACCGAGCGCGCCCGCCTGGTCGAGGAGCTCTCCGGCGCCCTGATCACCCCGATCGACCGGGAGGACATGTTCCGGCTGTCCCGCTCGATCGACGACGTCCTGGACTCCCTGCGGGACTTCGTCCGCGAGTCGCACCTCTACCGGTTGCGCGAGCAGCGGCGCTTCGCACCCATGCTGGACCAGGTGATCACCGGGATCGAGGCCCTGGAGACCGCCGTCCACGACCTGGCCTCCCGGCCCTCGGCGGTCACCGGTGACGCACTGGAGGTGAAGAAGGCCAGCGGCGCCCTCCAGCGCATGTACCAGTACGAGATCGCCAGGATCTTCTCCGGCGAGATAACCTCCGAGACCATGAAGGAGCGCGAACTGGTACGCCGCCTGGAGGTCGTCGCGAGCGCCATCGGCGACGCGGCCGACGCCATCGCCGACGGCGCGATGAAGCGCTGAGCGATGGCGGAGGTGAGCGATCGGCCCGCGGCCCGGGCGGTCTGCGTGGACGGGTCCGGCCGGGTGCTGCTGATGCACTGGCGCGACGCGGTGAGCGGACAGACCGTGTGGGAGCCGCCGGGCGGCGGGATCGACCCGGGCGAGACCCCGCTGGAGGCCGCCCGCAGGGAGCTGGCGGAGGAGACCGGCCTGCCCGGCGAGGCGGTGCTGGACCGGTGGCTGCCGGTGCGGCGGGAGTTCACCTGGCTCGGCGTCCGCTACGTCAAGACCGAGCGGTTCTACCTGGCCAGGTTCGACCGGGTCCCGGAGGTGCGTCCCGACCGGCTCACCGCCGAGGAGGACGGCGCCTATCTCGGGGTGGCCTGGCTCCTCCCCGAGGAGATGCCCGAGCTGCCGGACGCACTGGAGCCACCCGGTCTGCCGGAGATCGTCTCCCGGCTCACGCTGCTGGGGTGAACGGGCCCCGGACCCCGGCCCTCAGATCCCGGCGCTCAGCCGCTTGAAGGCACGCCCCATGACGGCGGTGCCGCCGGGCAGGTCCGCGAGGCCGAACAGGCGGTTGCGCAGCGTGATCCGCCAGGGCTGGTGCGGGACCATCCAGCGGGCGGCCCCGCGGCCGCTTCGCTGCTTGCCCAGGACGAACGGGCGCATCCGGCGTTCGTAGCGCTCCAGCGCCGCCTCGACACCGGCGCCGAGCAACTCGGCGGAGAGCAGGTGCGCCCCCGCCATCGCCATCGACGAACCCTGGCCCGCCATGAGCGAGACCGCGTGGGCGGCGTCACCGAGCAGGGTGACCCGCCCCCGGCTCCATCCGGGCATCTGGATCTGGGCGACCTGGTCGTAGTAGGGATCCTCCGGGCAGTGGGCCAGCACCCGGTCCACCAGGCCGCCCATCCCCCGGTAGCGGGATGCGATCTCCGCTCGGGCGTCGGCGGGCAGGGCCGTCCCGGGCGCGGCGTGGACCAGCCAGGCGGCGAGGCCCCCGTCCCGCGTCGGGTAGATCCCCGCCTGCCGGTCCGGCACGCTCACCAGGAGGGCCCTCCTGCCCACCTCCTCGGCCAGTTCGGCGTCCCGGACCAGGTAGGAGGCCGTGTGGTAGCCGAGCGGCCGCAGGTAGCGCTCCTCCGGACCGAAGACCAGCCTCCGGACCACGGAGTGCAGGCCGTCGGCGCCCACCAGGAGGTCGGCGCGGTGGACGTTCCCGTCGGTCAGCTCGACGTCCACGCCGCCGGGAACGTCCCGGATCGCGGTGACGCTGGTGCCGTACCGGATCTCGGCGCCGAGGTCCAGCGACGAGCGCAGGACCCTCTCCAATTCGCCGCGCATGATGCTCAGCACGCGCCCGTCGGCCATCGCCCTGGCGGAGTCGTAGCTCAGGCCGCCGGCCCGCCTGCCCCGCCCGTCGAGGTAGACGATCTCGGCGATGTCGGCGGAGACGTCGTGCAACTCCGCGAGGATGCCCATCCGCTCGGCCACGTCGTATCCGGCGCCGAAGAAGTCGATCATGTAACCGTCGCTGCGCGGCCCGGCCGCCCTCTCCACCATCGTCACCTCGGCCCCGGCCCGCCGCAGCCACCACCCCAGCGTGAGCCCGGCGATTCCGGCGCCGCAGATCAAGACCTTCATGACGTCTCCTCCCTCTCGCCGAACAGACCGTCCCGGTAGACGCTCAGCACCTCCTCCGCCCATCGGCTCGCCCCTTCGGGAGCGAGCGGATCGACGCCGAGCACGTCGGCGAGCTGGTCCCGCAGGAGCAGCAGCACCAGGTCGTTGACCATGAGGAAGGCCGTACGGACCTGCGGATCCCGTCCCGCGGAGAGGACCCCGCGCGCGGCGAGCGCCTCGGTCATCGCCCTGCTGGCCGCGAACCACCGGCGGAACACCGCGGTCCCGGCGGGGTCACCGGACAGCAGCAGGCGGCGCAGGTAGGCGGGGACCGGTGAATCGGGCGGAAGCTCCGCCAGGAGCACCTCCGCCATGGACGCCCCGTCGGACAGATCGAGCTCACCCCTGGTCGCTTCGGTGAACAGGCCGTCGAACACCGACGCCACATGGTCGTCCACCGCGGCGCGGAGCCCGTCCTTCGAACCGAAGTGATGGATGACGAGGCCGGGTGAGACCTCCGCCGCCGAGGCGATCTGGCGGACCGTCACCGAAGCGGGCCCCTGCGCCGCGAACAGCTCCAGTGCCCGGTCCCGGATGACGGCCTTGGCGGTACGATCATCTGCCATTGAACGCATGTTCAATAGACTAAACGATCGTTCAATGTAAGGCAAGTGACGGATCCCGTCCCGGATGACGACTCCGCGATGAACCGCACCCTCTGCCGCGGCCCCGGGCGGCCCCGCAGGCGACGAGTCGGACGATGGGAGGAAAGATCCCCACCCGGGAGGTAGAAGACCGCCCCGGCGGGAGAAGATCCTCTACCCGGAGAGGCGTGATCGGCCGCCCACTGCACGGACCACTGGGGAGACATCACTTCCGGAGGGGCAGGACGACTCCCTCGGGAGTGGTTCTCTCCACCTTCCGGGGACCAGACCTCTTTCCTCGGCCGGACGACCCCAAGCGGCCCGGCCCTCCGAGGAGCACGACTTGCCCGGAGGACTCGCCGACGGCCGGACACGCGGTCCGGGCATAGTGATCATCACAGGCATCCGGGCCGACCGGAAACGGAGCGGAGAGACCGACCGCCCGGCACGCGGCGATCAGGGGAGATCGCCCATGCGGCGATCTCCGATGCCCGCCCGGTACGAGGTGAAGCACCCGGACGGGCGCCGGGGCGTTCCGACTGACGCAGGCGCTCTTCTCAGCCCACGTGCGTGACGCTGGCGGCACCGCTCAGTCGGATGACACCGGGTTTGTGAACGATGATCCTTTTCATCGCACCCCCCAAAAAAATCGGTATAGGTACGAAGGATAAGTATTCCGGCATTTCCTCGAACGGCAATGACGAGAGGAGATCCATGCAATATTCGCACTATTTAGGCAGGGCGGACATCGTGCTCGTGAGATCTTTCTCCCAGTACAGCACGACGTTTCCCCCTCTCTCCTCCCTGCGGATCTCACGCCAGCCGTACTTGCGATAGAGCCCGATCGCGGCGCGCTGGTTCAGCGTGGTGTCACAGAGGAGCCCGGCATAGCCCAGCTCGACCGCCCGCGCCTCCAGGGAGAGGACCATCTGGGCGCCGTGCCCCTGCCGCTGGAACTCCGGATGCACCCGCAGGCGGCACATCTCGGCGATCTCGTCGTCGATCCGGCGCAGCCCGCCCATCGCCATGACACGACCGCCGATCTCCCCCACCAGGAACTCCCCCCGGTCGGCGAGGTAGACCTCGTTGATCCGCGGGAAGTCGTCGTCGTACCACACGCCGTCCCCCGGGGCGAGCCCGACCTGCGCGAGGCAGATCTGGTGCAGCGCGCAGACGGCCTCGAGGTCAGACCAGCGGTAGCGCCTGATCCTGAGGCTCATGCAGTCGGCACTTCGAGCTCGGTCACCGAAGCGGTGCGCAGCGCCTCCAGATACGCCTTGAGCCGGGGATGGCCGGGAGCCTTGGCCTCGACCGCCCTCGCCACCTCCTGTGCACGCTGCATGAGGATGTCCGGCCTGCACCCGTCGCCCAGTCCTTCGATCGTCGCCTGGGCGATCGTGAGCGCCTCCTCGACGTCGCCCTCCATCAGCTTGCACCTGGCCCGATCAAGCCTGATCAATGTGGGGTCGAGCCAGTCGGAGGGGCCGTACTTGGTGAGAGCCTGCTCGAGGATGAGGTCGGCCTCCATCGCCTGCCCCAGCCTGACCAGGGCGTCGCCCTGGTGGAAGTAGAGCTGGCGCTCGGTGTAGCCGAAGGCCGCGTCCTCCTTCTGGTCCGCGGTCATCTGGGAGAACGCCGCCCTGGCCCGGGACAGCGCCCGCTTGGCCTGGTCGACCACGTCCTTCTTCCCCGAGCCCGAGAGCATCGCGAGCGCCCGGGCCTCGACCACCGGCGCCATGGCCTGAGCCGCGCACGGGGTCTGGCCGGCCAGATCACCGCTCTTCTTGGCAAGGTTGAGCGCCTCCCGCGGGTCGCCGTAGTAGAGCGGGACCAGCGCCTCGCGGGCCGTCACCCAGGCCCGCAGCGCACGGTCCCCGGTCTCGTCCGCCGCCATCCTGCCGGTCCTGAAGAAGGACCGCGCCATCCGGTGGTCGCCCAGATTGATCATGATCATGCCGCTGAGCCCGGACAGCTGCGCCGCCATCCGGCAGAGCCGTTCCTGCAGGTCCACCGGCTGCCGCCGCTCCATCGCCTTGCGCACGGCGCTGAACTCCAGCAGCACGTCGCACAGCAGGCGGAGCGGCGGCGTGTTCATGTACTGCCGGCCGAAGCCGACGGCGGCCTCCTCCCACTGGTCGAGCATCGCCGGGGAGACCGTGGCCGACACCAGGGTGCCGTCCATCCTCCTGCGTATGTTGTCCACCGATCCGAGCACCTGGCCGTCCAGGGCGACACTGCCGCCGGCCAGAAGGCCCAGAAGCGTTCTCCGTAGCACGTTCTCGTCCTCCTCGCCCCCGTCCACCGTAGGGTCACTGTCGACCTGAGGTGGGATCCACCGCTCGCGCGGCCCAGGGGAAGCTTCGGGTTTCTCATCCTGGAGATCGCCTCGGACGACACCGGGCATCTTGTGGCCGTGGCCGCAGATGCACGGGCCCTCGTATCCGAGGGCGACCGGTTCTACCCGGTAGACGGTGCACAGATAGTGGAGGTATTCGGGACCGGGCCGCTTCAGCCCGCTCTCGTAGGCGGACAGAAGCGTCTCCCCGATGCCGGGCGCGGGCTTGCCGTCGCGCTCGAACAGCGCCCTGACCTGTTCGATCACGTCGGCGAGCGCGATGCCGTGCGCGAGACGATGACCCTTGATCCGCGTGGTCCCGAACTGCGGACCGCACTTCTCGTGGATCTCCTCGGCTATCTGCGCCGAGCCTCGTCCCGTGGCCAGACCCCGAGCTCGGATCCGCCGCGCCAACTCTGTCTCTCTGTGCTGCCTGCCGGACATACCGGCCCCTCTCTCGTGACCAGCTGGGCGGGCTGGCACACTTACATGTCCTGACCGGTCCTCTCCTGCTGACTCAGTGTGACGATAGCGTCGCACTGCGCCTACTGAGAATGATGGACCACCTTTGACTCATCCGGAACCAGCGAATAGAGCCATCGGCTAAGGATCGTCTCCCCCCGGACTGCTTCTTTCAACCTACTTGGGAGAACGTCCACCCTGATCTTGGGTTTCACGCCGTTGACCACCGCGCCGGTGTGAGACATCTTTGGCCAACCAGCACTGATTCGCCTGATCGCAAGAATGCGATTCGGTGCCGGCCGAACCCAAGGAGGAGGGACGAGGTGCAGGGAGACGACTTCGAGCATCTGGAGCGATTGGTGTCAGAACTGGACGCTCGGGGGCTGCACGCCCGCGTGGTGCGGAGCCAGACGGGTCGCGTGTTCGTCCGCGTGATCAACCCGAACGCGACCAGCCTGGCGGAGAACGTCACCTGCCGCGCCCAGGCCGCGCCCAGCCATCCCGACTGGTACTACTGGTGGTCCTGGGGCGAGCGGATGCACACGGCGGAGGACCCCGCCGGTGCCGCGACCAAGGTCGCACGCGTACTCGCCGCGGTGGGGGATTGACGATGGCGGTGGACCGGCACGGAGCGCAGCCGTACCGGTCCACCGCGTCCACCGCGGCCGGCCGGGCCGCGGGGTGACCGGTGCGGAGCGTCCTCGGACGCTGGGCACCCCGCCGGCTTCGGAACACAGAGCCGCCGTCCGGGTCCTCCCGGACGGTGATCGGGGAGAGATCCCTCCCGCATAGCGGTACGGGACACGCTTCCGGGTGCGTGCCCCGTCCGTGCCGTACGCCACCGGAGCGTCCGGATCCGCCCCCCGCGGCCCCGGACCGGACGCCCCCGTCTTCCCCGGCGTGATGTGACGGCGGCCGGTTCTGTCGGCAATATTGGGAGCGTCGATGACTTTCCCATTGCCGACCGAACCGATCCGGGAGGGATCCTCTCCGTGTTCCTGCTGTCCCCCAGTCCTTCTCCCACCCCGTCGCCGACCCCGGCCCCCTCATCGACATCCGGCACCTCGGTCCTGGAACTCCCCCTCCAGATGACCGAAGGTCTGAGCAGGGCGTGCATGGGCAGCGGTGAGACTGACATAGTCTGCGACCTCGTGTCCTCCGTCCTGCCCGCGACCTGGGCTCCCGTGATCGGCGGCCTGATCGCCATCGCCCTGATCATGGTGGTCGCCTTCGTCCTGCGGAACGTCTCCCACCGCCTGATCACCCGGGTGGTACGGCGCGCCTCCTCGGGCAACTCCTCGATCGCCGGGCGGCTGCGGGGCCGGCAGACGGTGCAGCCGGAGGGGCTCGACGCGGTCGCCGCGGAGCGGCGCAGGCAGCGCTCGGAGACCATCGGCTCGGTGCTGCGCTCGGTCTCCTCGATCGTCATCATCGGCACCGCGATCCTGACCGT
Organism: Planomonospora algeriensis; assembly: GCF_977012225.1. Classification (NCBI taxonomy): domain Bacteria; kingdom Bacillati; phylum Actinomycetota; class Actinomycetes; order Streptosporangiales; family Streptosporangiaceae; genus Planomonospora; species Planomonospora algeriensis. The sequence goes on from NZ_CDRNDK010000002.1 coordinate 49,867, forward strand.
CCTGGAGCGGCTCTCCGTCCCGATCGCCCCCCTGCTGACCAGCGTCGGCATCATCGGCGTGGCCCTCGGCTTCGGCGCCCAGGAGCTCGTCAAGGACTTCATCGCGGGCATGTTCATGCTCCTGGAGGACCAGTACGGCGTGGGCGACGTGATCGACGCCGGTCCCGCGACCGGCACCGTGGAGGCCGTCACCCTGCGCATCACCCGTCTGCGGGACGCCGACGGCCGCGTCTGGTACGTCCGCAACGGCACCATCACCCGGGTCGGGAACGAGTCCCAGGGCTGGTCCCGCGCGACCGTGGACGTCCCGGTCGCCTACAGCGCCGAGGTGCCGGCGGTCCGCGAGATCCTCTCTCAGGTCGCCGAGGAGATGTGGGAGGACCCCGCCTTCCGCGACTCCGTCATCGTCGAGGAGCCGCAGGTCTGGGGGATCGAGCAGATCTCCGACACCGCCGTGGTCTTCCGGATCAGCGCCAAGACGATCCCGTCCCGCCAGGCGGAGGTCGCCCGGGAGATCCGCCTGCGGGTGAAGGCGGCCCTGGACCGGGCGTCCATCACGATCGCCGGCTGACCGGTGCGGCGGGCCCGCCGCACCGGTCGCTCCGTCCACGGCGGGCGGGGAAGCATCCCGCCGCACCGGTCGTTCTGACCGACGGCGGCGGGATGCGTTCCGCCGCGCAGACCCGTTCGCGGCGGGTGATGCCCGCCGGATGACCCCTTAGGCTGAAACCGTGTCAGGTACCACCGAGGAATCCCAGTCGTTCTACGACGCCGTCGGCGGTGAGGAGACCTTCCGCCGTCTCGTCCGCCGCTTCTACGAGGGGGTCGTGGACGACCCGCTGCTGTGGCCGATGTACCCCGCGGAGGACCTGGCGGGGGCCGAGGACCGGCTGAGCCTGTTCCTGATGCAGTACTGGGGCGGGCCGGGCACCTACAGCGAGCGGCGCGGCCACCCCCGGCTGAGGATGCGGCACAACCCGTTCGTGATCGGGGGCGCCGAGCGGGACGCGTGGCTGCGGCACATGCACGACGCCGTGCTCTCCCTGGAGCTCCCCGAGGAGCTCGAGAAGCGCCTGTGGGACTACCTCGTCTACGCGGCGCACAGCATGGTCAACGCACCCGACGCGTGACGCGCCCGACGCATAAAGGCCGCCGGGCCGGGGCAACCCCCACTCATGGAAATCCCCTGGTGGCGTGATGCCGTCGTCTATGAGATCTACGTTCGCAGCTTCGCCGACGCCTCGGGAGACGGCGTCGGCGACCTGGCCGGCGTCCGGCAGCGCCTGCCGTACCTCGCCGAGCTCGGCGTGGACGCGATCTGGCTGACCCCCTTCTACCGCTCCCCCATGGCCGACGGCGGCTACGACGTGGCCGACTACAGGAACGTGGACCCGCTGTTCGGCACCCTGGACGACTTCGACGCGATGACGGCCGAGGCCCACCGGCTCGGCCTGCGGGTGCTCGTGGACATCGTGCCCAACCACAGCTCCTCGGAACATCCATGGTTCCAGGCTGCGCTGCGGGGCGAGGGCCGCGACCGCTACATCTTCCGGGACGGCGGCGAGCTGCCGCCCAACAACTGGCAGTCGACCTTCAGCGGACCGGCCTGGACCCGGCTCCCCGACGGGCAGTGGTACCTGCACCTGTTCGACTCCTCGCAGCCGGACTTCAACTGGCGCAACCCCGAGGTGCGCGCCGAGTTCCTCGACGTGCTGCGGTTCTGGCTGGACCGGGGCGTGGACGGGTTCAGGATCGACGTGGCGATGGGCCTGTACAAGGCCGAAGGGCTGCCCGACACCCCGCCCGAGGGCCAGGCGTTCAAGGCCGAGTCGCCCATCTGGAGCCGTCCGGAGGTCCACGAGGTCTACCGGGAGTGGCGCAAGGTGCTCGACTCCTACGACGGTGAGCGGATGGCCGTCGGGGAGGTGTGGACCGACTCCGCCGAGGACCTCGCGCTCTACGTCCGCCCGGACGAGCTGCACCAGAGCTTCAACTTCGCCTGGCTGCAGGCGCCCTGGTCGGCCACGGCGTTCCGCAAGGTCATCGACGACACCCTGGCCACGGGGGAGGCGCACACCTGGGTGCTCTCCAACCACGACGTGGTCCGCCACGTCACCCGCTACGGCGAGGGACTGCCCGCCTCGACCACCGGGCTCGCCCGGGGACGGGCGGCGCTCCTGGCCATGCTCGCCCTGCCCGGATCGGCCTATCTCTACCAGGGGGAGGAACTCGGCCTCCCGGAGGTGACGGATCTTCCCCCGGAGGTCCGCCAGGACCCCATCTTCATCCGCTCGCAGGGCACGCTCCCCGGCCGGGACGGCTGCCGCGTCCCCCTCCCGTGGTCCGGTGTCGCCGAGCCGTACGGCTTCTCCCCCGAGGGCGCGGCGCCGTGGCTCCCCCAGCCGGCGGAGTGGGCCGCGCTGACGGCCGAGCGCCAGGCGAACGACCCCGGTTCGACGCTCGCCTTCTACCGGCAGGCGCTGCGGGCCCGGCGGTCGCTGCGCGGCGCGCTCCCCGACCTGGTCACCTGGCTGGACTCCCCCGAGGACGCGCTCTTCTTCGCCCGCGGCCCGCTGACGTGCGTCGTCAACTGCGGTTCGGAGCCGGTGCCGCTCCCGCCGCACGACCGGGTCCTGATCGGCAGCGCCCCGGTGGAGGGCCACCTGCTGCTCCCGGACACGGCGGCCTGGCTGCACACGCCGTAGCGCCCCGCTCCGGCCGGGACGGGGCTCGCTCCCGGTGCCCCGTCCCCGGCCGGACTACGCGTGTCCTGAGCGGCCGGGGCGCCCCGTCCCCGCCTGACTACGCCGCGTCCTGAGCGGCCAGGGCGCGGGCGGCCAGGATCTCCGCCTCGCCGGTCTCCAGGCCGAGGCCGAAGACCTCCTCCAGTACGGCGTGCAGCTTCCCCGGCTCCAGCCGCTCCCCGTCGAGTTCGAGGCCCTGCAGCCGGCGGCGGACGCCCGCGGCCGTGCGCTGGACGATCGGGTGCCTGACGAACGGCGAGGTGGGGACGGTGGAGGTGTAGTGGTTGGCGACCTCGAAGTCCGCCGGGTAGTGCGTCTCGACACGGAAGGAGTACAGCGCGATCCAGCCTTCGGGGCGCAGGCCGTGCAGCACCCACTCGTCGCCGTCCCTGCCGAGCCGCCAGTCCCAGCCGTCCACCGAGGAGAGCGCGCCGTCGGCCAGCGGTACGGGCTCCAGCAGCCCGTCCCCGCCGAATCCCACGTCGGCCAGATGGGTCGTGCCCTCGGCCTCGACCAGGAGCATGGCGTGCGAGCGCGGGCGCCGCCGGTCCTCGCCCATCCTGACCCTGGCCAGCAGCCGGATCACCGGGTAGCCGAGCCGTTCCAGCACGGCGGCGAAGAGCAGGTTCTGCTCGTAGCAGTAACCACCGCGCCGGGAATCCACCAGTTTGCCCTGGAGGCTGTCGATGTCGAGCTGGACGCCCCGGCCCAGGATCACGTCGAGGTTCTCGAACGGGATCGTCGTCACGTGGGCGCGGTGCAGCGTACGCAGGGTCTCCGCGGTGGGGTCGAGCGGGCCCCGGTGGCCGATCCGCCGGAGGTAGGCGGCCAGGTCGATGCGTTCGACGCCCCATTCGGAGGCGATGGTGTTCTCCGTCATGCCCTCAATCATGACCGTTCACGACATGTCGGAGATGTCATTCGATCAACCGGCTTCGTATCCCTGCGGGCCTTCGGCGGTGAACCTGCTCAGGTAGGCGATCTCATCCTGGTTCAGCCGGCGGGGGGCGGCCTCGGCCACGTCGTAGGCGACGAGGATCGAGCGGGCGCGGACGAAGACCTCGTCGTCGTCGCGGATCTCGTAGTCGAGAGTGAAGCGCACCGGGCGGATCTCGGTCACCCAGGTCTCCACCCTGACCGGGTCGGGCCGGAAGGTGAGAGGCCGCCGGTAGTCGATCTCGTGCCTGGCCACGACGAGCCCCTGGAACGGGGCGATGCCCTCCCGGTGGGGGTCGACGTGGAACAGCCCGAGGCGGGCGTCCTCCAGGTAGTCGAAGAACCGCACGTTGTTGACATGACCCAGTGCGTCGATGTCGGCGAACCTGACGGCCCGGGGGAAGACGTGCCGGTGGGCGCGGCCCGTGTCGTTCGTGGTTTGTTCGAGCACACCGAGAACCGTAGCGGCCCCCGCCGCCTCCGCCCGGCGGCGGGGTGGCGGGGACCGCTGCGGGCCGGATCAGTCGCGGGTGAGCTTGCGGTAGGTCACGCGGTGCGGGCGGGCCGCGTCGGCACCCAGCCGCTCGATCTTGTTCTTCTCGTAGTCGGCGAAGTTGCCCTCGAACCAGAACCAGTTCGAGCCCTCTTCCCAGGCCAGGATGTGAGTCGCGATGCGGTCGAGGAACCACCGGTCGTGCGAGGTGATGACCGCGCAGCCGGGGAAGTCGAGCAGCGCGTTCTCCAGGCTGGAGAGCGTCTCGGTGTCCAGGTCGTTGGTGGGCTCGTCGAGCAGGAGCACGTTGCCGCCCTGCTTGAGGGTCAGCGCCAGGTTGAGGCGGTTGCGCTCGCCGCCGGACAGGACCGCGGCCTTCTTCTGCTGGTCCGGGCCCTTGAAGCCGAATGCGGCGATGTAGGCCCGGGACGGCATCTCGACCTGGCCGACCTTGATGTGGTCGAGCCCGTCGGAGACGACCTCCCAGACGTTCTTCTTCGGGTCGATGCCGCCGCGGCTCTGGTCGGCGTAGGAGATCTTGACGGTGTCGCCGATCACGATCTCACCGCTGTCCGGCGTCTCACCACCGGTGATCATGCGGAAGAGCGTGGTCTTGCCGACGCCGTTCGGGCCGATCACGCCGACGATGCCGTTGCGGGGCAGGTCGAAGGTGAGGCCGTCCATCAGGAGCCGGTCCTCGAAGCCCTTGGTGAGCTTCTCGGCGCGGATGACCGTGGTGCCCAGGCGCGGGCCCGGCGGGATCTGGATCTCCTCGAAGTCGAGCTTGCGGTGCTTGTCCGCCTCGGCGGCCATCTCCTCGTAGCGCTGGAGACGGGCCTTGCTCTTGGTCTGGCGGGCCTTGGGGTTGGAGCGCACCCACTCCAGCTCGTCCTCCAGGCGCTTCTTGCGCTTGGCGTCCTTCTGGCCCTCGAGCTTGAGGCGGGCGGCCTTGGCCTCCAGATAGGTGGAGTAGTTGCCCTCGTAGGGGTGGCACCGGCCGCGGTCGAGCTCCAGGATCCAGGTCGCCACGTTGTCCAGGAAGTAGCGGTCGTGGGTGACGGCCAGGACGGTGCCGGGATACTTCTCCAGGTGGGACTCCAGCCACTGCACGCTCTCGGCGTCGAGGTGGTTGGTGGGCTCGTCGAGCAGGAGCAGGTCGGGCTGCTCCAGCAGCAGCTTGCAGAGCGCGACCCTGCGGCGCTCACCACCCGACAGCTGGGTGACCTCGGCGTCCGGGGGCGGGCAGCGGAGCGCGTCCATCGCCTGCTCCAGCTGGCTGTCGAGGTCCCACCCGTTGCGGTGGTCCAGGGCGTCCTGGAGCTTGCCCATCTCCTCCAGCAGCTCGTCGCTGTAGTCGGTGGCCATCAGCTCGGCGATCTCGTTGAATCGGTCGAGCATGGCCTTGGTCTCGGCGACGCCCTCCTGGACGTTGCCGAGCACGGTCTTGGACTCGTTGAGGGGGGGCTCCTGCTGCAGCATGCCGACGGTGAAGCCGGGCATGAGCCGGGCGTCGCCGTTGGACGGCTGCTCCAGGCCCGCCATCATCTTCAGCAGCGTCGACTTTCCGGTGCCGTTGGGGCCCAGCACGCCGATCTTCGCGCCCGGCAGGAACGACAGCGTCACGTCATCGAGGACGACCTTGTCACCGTGCGCCTTGCGCACGCGCTGCAGTGTGTAGATGTACTCCGGCATGCCTTCTAGCTTAGGCCCTGCGGGACTCAGCTAGGGGCGTCCTGCGGTCCGGACGGCTGCGCGGGCGGCACGGACGACGTGGCCGGCAGATGGACCCGGTCCCGGCCGAGCTCCTTGGCGTGGTACAGGGCCAGATCGGCCACCGCGAGCAGCTCGATCAGGTCGTTGCCGTGCACGCTCATGACCGCGACACCGGCCGAGATCGTCACACTGATCATGTTTCCGTCGACCGGCACCGCCATCCGCCCGATGCGTGACCGCAACCGCTCGGCCACCCGCCGGGCCTCGGTCGTGTCGGCTCCGGGTAGCAGCACGACGAACTCCTCCCCGCCGAAGCGGCCCACGACGTCGTATTCGCGGAGCTGGCTGCGGAGCGTCGTGGCCACCCCGACCAGGACCTGGTCCCCGATCAGATGGCCGTAGCTGTCGTTGACCCGTTTGAAATGATCGATGTCGATGATCAGCACGGCCAGGGGGTCGCCGGTCCGCCGGGCCCTGACGATCTCGGTGTCCGCCTCGCGCTGCCAGGCGGCGGCGTTGAGCAGGCCGGTCTTCGCGTCGGTGCGGGCCGCGGCCTGGAGCTGGGCGTGCAGCAGGCTCCGCTGCAGCAGCACCACCGGCGGCAGCGCCAGCACCAGCAGCGTCAGGTTGATCCCGCAGGTGATGGCCACGATGACGCCGAGGCAGAGCTCGACCACGTCCAGTGTCAGGCTCTCCCGGTCCCACAGCACCTCGCGCCAGCGGCTGTCCGGGTTCGCGGTGTGCGCGGCCACGGCGATCAGCCCGGTGTTGAGCACCGTGAACAGGACGGCGCAGCCTATCGCCACGAGGATCGGCCATCCCCGGCCGGTGCTCAGCGCGGACGGGTCGCCGACGACCGCATGGAACAGCACCGAGGCCGCGCACCCGGACAGTCCGATCGCGGCCGAGCTGAACACCCTGCGGTAGACGACCGTCTCGCGCACCCGTTTCTGCAGCAGGATCTGGAGCGGGATCGGAGCGACGAGCGCGTAGACCGGCGGCAGCAGCAGGGCGACGGGCAGCCACCAGGCTGACAGCAGGTCGCGGGCGACCCCGGCGGGCATCCCGAGTCTGCGGGTCGCCTCGATGCAGACCGCCCCGCACGCCATCAGGGCGGTGAAGGTCAGCGTGTCGGACCAGCGGAGGACGCTGGTCGTGGCGGAGAATGCGATCGCGGCCAGAGCCAGGGCCACGACCCCGCAGAGGTAGACGACCAGCGGGCGACGCTGCCCCAGCAGGGGCCACCGACCGGCCAAGGTCGTCACGCCGTCACGTGGCTTGGCCGAGGTATGACTGGACGCCACCATGCAGTCCCCCTCTTTGGCTAACGATGTGTAACACAATAGTTGCGGAGTGTGCGCCGTGCGATGGGAACCGCTACCTTGGGCGGAGTGAGCCGACATATCGGATGGCTTGCGATGGACATCGCTCTCTACGCGACCGGAACGTGTGGGAAAGGAGCAGCCATGTTGCGGGGCGTGACCTGGACCTGACAGGTGCCTCGGCGTCTGAGACGAACCCCACCATCGGCCGTTTTCCCCAGGTGATCGGTGTCCTCCGGGCGAGGCACCGACCGCGTCCGGCCGATGCCCCCTCTCTCCGCCCCTCGGCTCTGCGTTCCTCCGCCGATGTGCGTCCGGACACCGGCAAGACCTCCGCGCCCCGGCGGAACGGCCTCAGGCCGCCATGCGCGCTCCGACGCGCCGCAGCCTGCCGCTCCTCGTCTCCGGAACGGACGACCCGTCATCCGTGTCCGCCCCCTCGCCCGTGACGCCGTCCGGCTCCGGGCCGCCCGTCCCACCGTCCTCGACGGACCCGACGGACCCGGTGATCCCCGCCACCGCCTCTCCGGCGGAACCGGCCGCCCGCTCCCCGGCGAGCCCGGCCGTCGCCTCCCGCCGCGCCGCCGCCGCCTCCGCGACACCCGGCTGCTCGCGCAGCACCGCCTCGATCTCGCCCAGTTCGATCCGCTGCCCCCGGATCTTGACCTGGGTGTCGATCCGGCCGAGGAAGACGAGCGCCCCGTCGCGGCGGAGCCGTACGAGGTCTCCCGTCTTGTACAGGCGCGCGCCCGGGGGGCCGAACGGGTCGGGCACGAAGCGCTCGGCGGTCAGGCCGGGGCGGGCGTGGTAGGCGGCGGCCAGCTGGACGCCGCCGATGTGCAGCTCGCCCGCCACCCCGAAGGGCACGGGCCGCAGATGCCGGTCGAGGACGTACAGCTCGGTGTTCTGCACCGGATGCCCGATGGGCACCGTGGCGTCTCCCGGCGCGCACCGCCACCGGGAGACGTCCACGGCCGCCTCGGTCGGGCCGTAGAGGTTGTGCAGCTCCACGGCGGGCAGCCGGGCGAAGAACCGCTCGGCCACCTGGGGGGCCAGCTCCTCGCCGCTGCACACGACCCGCCGCAGCGGGGTGCAGCGCTCGATCCCCTCCTCGGACAGGAACGCGGCCAGCATCGACGGCACGAAGTGCGCCGTCGTGACGCCTCGCGAGGCGATCAGGTCGCGCAGGTAGGCGGCGTCCCGGTGGCCGCCGGGGCGGGCGAGCAGGAGCCGGGCGCCGGTGATCAGCGGCCAGAAGAACTCCCACACCGAGACGTCGAATCCGGCGGGGGTCTTCTGCAGGACGACGTCGCCGGCGTCCAGGCGGTAGGCCCGCTGCATCCAGTCGAGCCGGTTGACGATGCCCGCGTGGGTGTTCGGCACGCCTTTGGGACGGCCCGTCGAACCCGAGGTGTAGATCATGTAGGCGACGTCGGCGGAGGTCGCGGGGCGGGGGGAGGACCGGGGCGGGGGCCGTGGCGCAGGAGCAGGCCGCCGGTTCCCCGTCCAGCGGGACGGTGACCGCGCCCACCGCGCCCACCGCGGGCAGGCGGTCCCTGACGGCCTCCTGGAGGAGCAGGACCGCGGCCCCGGCGTCGGAGAGCATGAAGGCCAGCCGGTCGGCGGGAAGGTCCGGGTCCAGGGGGACGTAGGCCGCGCCCGCCTTCAGCGCGGCCAGCAGGCCGACGACCAGCTCGGGCGAGCGCTCGGCGCAGACCGCGACCCGGGAACCGGGGCCGGCGCCCAGCTCGCGCAGCCGGTGGGCGAGCCGGCCGGCCCGCGCGTCGAGCTCGGCTAGGTCATCCGCGCGTCCCCGGACTCCACGGCCACGGCGTCCGGGGTCCGCGCCGCCTGCGCCTCGAACAGCGCGCCGAGGGTGGCCTCGCGGTCGTACGGCACGCGCGGCCCGGCGCCCAGCGCGAGGATCCGCTCCCGCTCCTCGGGCGGGAGGATCTCCAGTGCGGAGACCCGGGTGTCCGGTGCGGCGACGGCCGCGCGCAGCAGCGCCGCGAAGTGGGCGGCCAGATCCGCGACCGTCTCCGCGCCGAACAGGTCGCTGTTGTAGACGAACAGCCCGCGCAGCCCTTCCGGCTCCTCCTCCAGGAAGAGCTCCAGCTCGAAGCGGGCGGCGCGGGCCTCGAGGTCGAACGGCTCGGCGGTCAGCCCCGGCCAGGGCGGCCGCGGCCCGTCGCGGTAGCTCTGGAAGGCGAGCCCGACCTGGAAGACCGGGGGCCGGGACACGTCCCTGGCGATCCCCAGCTCCCCGACCAGCCGCTCGAAGGGCAGGTCCTGGTGGGCGTAGGCCTCCGTGGTGCTCCGCCGGACCCGGCCCAGCAGCTCCCGGAACGCCGGGTCGCCCGCCAGCTCGGCCCTGATCGCCAGGACGTTGATGAACAGGCCGATCACGCCCTCCAGCTCGCGGCGCGGGCGCCCAGCCACCGGTGAGCCGACCGCGAAGTCGTCCTGTCCCGAGTGGCGGCCGAGCAGGGCCTGGTAGGCCGCGAGCATCGCCATGTGGAGCGTCGCGCCCTCCTGCCGGGCGAGGGCGGCCACCCCGTCCACCAGTTCGCGGTCCAGGAGGAAGCCGTACGAGGCGCCGGCGAAGGTCTGCTCGGCGGGGCGCCTGCCGTCGGTGGGCAGCTCCAGCGGCGGGACCCCGGCCAGCCGCTCCCGCCAGTGGTCCAGGTCCGCCTCGGCGACCGGCCGCTCCCGCTGCCAGAGGGCGTAGTCGCCGTACTGGACCTGCAGGTCGGGCAGGTCGGCGCCGCCGTACAGGGAGCGCAGCTCGTCGGTGAGGATCTCGGTGGACCACCCGTCGGCCACGATGTGGTGGACGGTCACCAGCAGCGCGTGATCGTCCTCGGCCAGCCGGACGAGGAGCGAGCGGATCAGCGGGCCCGCGGCCAGGTCGAAGGGGCGGGCCGCCTCGTCGCTCAGGATCTCCACGGCGGCAGCCTCGTCGCCGGCGTCGGCGCGGCGCAGCTCGACCTCGGCCTCCTCGCGGACGACGACGTACGGGCGGCCGTCGTCGTCGCAGGGGAAGCTCATCCGCAGGCTCTCGTGCCGGGCCGCGACGGCGCGCAGGGCGAGCTCCAGCCGGCCGGGATCGAGGGGGCCGCGCAGCCGCAGCGCGACCGGGATCGTGTAGGAGGCGTTCCCCGGAGCGAACTGGTCCATGAACCAGAGCCGCTCCTGCCCGAACGAGAGCGGGACCGGCCGGTCCGGGGGGCGCGCCGGGATCGCGGGGGGCGGGGCGGAGGCCCGGCGGCGCAGGCGCTGTTCGAGGAGGGCCCGCTTGGTGTCGGAGAGCCGGGGGCTGCTCGAGGACAGGTCGGGCGTGGATGTCACACCTGGCTCACTTTCGGGTGGGCGCCGCGTTACATCGGATGAAGGACATTCATGCATATCCGCCCGGCCTGAGTCGAGATGGGAGACGGGTCATAAATGACCGTTCAGTGAATTACGATGACCGAAATACCCGATATGGGAAGCATGTAATTCATGTTGACGCCGGGTTGTTCAGGTGGATATAAGGTGATTTATCGTGCGTATTTAAATCCCTCTGAACGGCCCGGGACGGCGTCGTCCCGCGGAGGAGCACCTGGCACATGGCGATCGAGCCCCTCTCGATTACGCGACCGACCCCCCTTCCGACCTCCACCCCCACGCCCGCTCCCGCACTGCTCTGCCTCCCCTACGCGGGGGGAGCGGCCGGTGCCTACCACGGCCTGAAAGGCGTCTCCGGCGCCGTCGAGGTCGTCGCCGTCCAGCTTCCCGGCCGGGAGAACCGGATCGCGGAGCCGCCCGGGTTCTCCGTACCGCGGATCACCGACGAGATCGCCCCGCACACGGGGCGGCCGTACGCGCTCTACGGGCACAGCATGGGTGCGCGGATCGCCTTCGAGGTGGTCCGCGAGCTGCGCCGCCGGGGCCTGCCCCCGCCGCTGAGGCTCTACGCCGGGGCCGCCCACCCCCCGGACCGGAGGGTGCCGCTGGCCGCGGCGGCGGACCTGCCCGACGAGGCGTTCGTCGACCAGCTCCTGCGGCGCGCCGACGCCCCGCAGGAGCTCAGAGACGTGCCCGAGCTGCGGGAACTGCTCCTGCCCGTGCTGCGGGCGGACTTCACCTGGATCAAGCGGTACCGCTACGCGCCCGAGCCCCCGCTGGACGTCCCCGTCGTGGCCTTCGCGGGTCTCGACGACGCGGAGGTGCCGCCGGACGACATGCTCGGCTGGGCGCGCCACACCCGCGCCGGATTCGCCCTGCGGACCCTGCCCGGCGGCCACCTCTTCCTCAGGGACGGCGCCGCGGAACTGGCCCGGCTGATCGCGGAGGACCTCGCGGGCCCCGGCCCCGGCAGGGGCGCGGGCCCGCCGTCCGTGCAGGACGACGAGATCCACGTCCGCGTGTTCCCCTGCGCGGAGCCGCCGCGGAGGGGTGAAGGGGGTACGGACGGAGGTGGCGTGGACGGAGGAGGCGCGGAGCCGCCGGGGACGTGTGAAGGGTGTGCGCGCGAAGGCGGCGCGGCCGGGCTCTCCCGCGCCGTGGACCGGGCGGACGGCCTGGCGGTCGGACGGCGACGGTC